>CANHUK010000102.1 GCA_947463755.1 Chitinophagaceae bacterium | reverse complement strand
CTCCCGGCGAAGATCGGCATTGCCATAGTCGAGGTCGATGACATCATCCCATCCATGGGCGTCGTAGAACGCCCCCTGTTCGTTGCGCTTATAGAAATGCGGCCGGGATTTCGTCCAGTGATGATCGCAGCCGGTATGATTGGCGACCCAGTCGATGATGACGCGCATGCCGAGCCGATGTGCTTCGGCCACCACCGCCTGCAAGTCTGAGAGCTGGCCGAACTCCGGGTTCACGGAGCGGTGATCCGATGCGGCATAGTAGCTGCCTAGGGAACCCTTACGACCCTCGAGCGAGATGGGTGTGACGGGCATGAACCAGAGGATGTCGACACCCATGTCGGCCAATCGGGGCAGATGCCGGCCGAAAGCTTCGAATGTACCTTCATCCGTGTATTGACGGGTATTCACTTCATAAACGGAAATACGGGAGGCCTGATGTGGCAGGGGGTGTCTGGACATGAGAGATCTGGATTTTCGGAAGGCTAATGGTCATTGGATCGTGACCGGGCCTTTGGTGGGCGAAAAGTAAGACTTTTGATCCGTCGGGGGAAGTTTCGGGCCGTAAATGACGGAGCACAGCTACGTCGGCTGAACCAAACCCTGCCAAAGGTTGTATCTTTGTGACCAATCCCTCTTTCATGAAGCGCTTCAACGTGCCGGTCACCTACCGGAGTCCCCTCATCACCGCCATCAAGGAGAAACGCCGCCAGGAAGACCGGTTGAAAAAGGACTTCTCTCCCACCCTCCTGGATTTCGGACCGCTGAAGATCGCGCTGGCGCGTCATTTCGGCTTCTGTTACGGAGTGGAGAACGCGATCGAGATCGCTTTCCGGACCATAGAAGAGCATCCCGGCAGAAGGATATTCTTGCTGAGCGAAATGATCCACAATCCCTTTGTGAACGCCGATCTCCAGGCGAAGGGGGTCAGTTTCCTGATGGATACGAAAGGAAAGGTCCTGACGGACCCGGACAGTCTCAGTTCGGAAGACATTGTGATCATCCCTGCTTTCGGCACGACGCTGGACATGGAAAAACGCCTGCGTGACAAGGGCATTCCGGTGGAGCGGTACGACACCACCTGTCCCTTTGTGGAAAAGGTCTGGAACCGATCTGAGCAGATCGCACAGAAGGGTTATACCGTGGTGGTTCACGGGAAGCCCTCCCATGAAGAGACCCGCGCCACCTTCTCGCATAGTGCCGCCCACGCACCCACGATCGTGCTGACGGACATGTCGGAAGCAAAGATCCTGGCGGAGTTCATCACCGGGGAACGTCCGGCGGAAACATTTCAGGAGGTCTTCCGCGGGCGAACCTCAGCCGGGTTCGATATGTCCAGAGATCTGCAACGAATCGGGGTCGTGAATCAAACAACGATGCTGGCGAGCGACACACAGGCCATCGCTGACTTCCTTAAGGATGTGATGACGGACTTTCATGGACTTTCGCAAGATCAGGTCTCAGAACGATTTGCCGATACCAGGGATACGCTGTGCTATGCCACGATGGACAATCAATCAGCTGTTCAGGGGATGCTGAATACGCCGGCGGACCTGGCCATCGTGGTCGGAGGACGCAACAGCAGCAACACTTCGCATCTGGTGGAGCTCTGCGAGCAGCGCCTGCCCACATACTTCATTCGGTCCGCGGCAGATATCATCTCAGACACTTCCCTGCTACACACCGACTGGCGGACGCAGCAGGAACAACCCATGGAGGGATTCCTGCCCACGGGGAGCGATGTCATCACCATATTACTTACCAGCGGTGCTTCTTGTCCGGACGCCATGGTGGAAGGAGTGATCCGCAGGCTGACAGAATGCGTTCCGGGTAGTCGCGAAGTCGACGCGATCGTGGCAGAATGGATTTGAAGATCCCCTCTCCACTTACAGGAGACATCTCTGCTTATATTTTCAATGGACAGATCATACAGTGCATATAGTGGTCAGACGGCAGCAGCTCGTTCCCTGGACCATCCAAGGGCAATGTCAAGCTGTTCCTGTGGTGTGAGGTTGGAGTTGTCGAGCACTATTGCGTCTTCTGCCTGACGCAGGGGCGATACTTCGCGATGTGAGTCGATGTAATCCCTGGTTTCGAGGTTACTGCGCACATCGGCTTCTGTGATATCTGCATTCTTATCGCGCAGTTCCAGGAAACGCCTGGCGACGCGGATGTCATTGTCCGCTGTCATGAAGATCTTAAGTTCCGCATCGGGGAATACGACCGTTCCGATGTCTCGGCCATCCATAACGATGCCCCGGTCCTTGCCCATCCTGCGCTGCTGGGCCACGGCGAAGTCGCGCACCCGACCGATGGCGGCGACATCGCTGACGCGCTCGGCCACCGACAGGTCGCGGATCAGATACTCCACATTCTCGCCGTTGAGATGCATCTGTGCTCTGCCCAGTTCGGCATTGAAGTGGAAGGAGAGCTCAATGTGCTGCAAGGCGCGGTCGACCTGACCCATGTCGGTCCAGTCGATGTGATGCCTTATGAAATACAGCGTGATCGCGCGATACATCGCGCCGCTGTCGATGTATACGAAACCCAGTCGGGATGCGAGTTCCCGCGCCAGGGTACTCTTACCGCAAGACGACCATCCGTCGATGGTGATGATAATCGGTCTGATGTGTTGGTTGGCCATGATCTGAAGGGCAAAATTGTGGATATTGACTCAAAGTGCAAAATCACTCCGCGCTTCGGCCGACAACTTGCATGGTTTGGCTTACATTCGCACATCACAATCCCCCTCCCTCATGTTGAAGATCGGCATATTCGGTGTTGGCCATCTGGGCAAGTTCCATGTGCAGAACTGGCTGAAGATCGAGGGTGTCGAGCTGACCGGATTCTATGACCCGAACGACGCGGTGGCGCGGGAGGTATCCGATAGTTATGGTATCCCACGATTTGAATGTGTGGAAGATCTCCTGGATGCCGTGGATGCAGTGGACATTGTGGTTCCGACGGACCACCACTTTCGTCTTTGCGAGGCAGCACTGCGCCGGGGCCGGCATGTTTTTGTAGAGAAGCCGATGACCCAGACGCTTGAGCAGGCGCGGATCATCCTTGATCTGGTGAAGGAGTCGGGCGTAAAATTCCAGGTTGGGCATGTTGAGCGTTTCAATCCCGCTTTGCTGGCATTGCGTGACAGGCCGGTTCAGCCGATGTTCATTGAAGTACACCGGCTGGCAGAATTCAAGCCCAGGGGCACGGAAACCAGTGTGATCCTGGACCTCATGATCCATGATATCGACATCATCCTGCACCTGGTGCGCAGTGAGGTGAAACAAATTCATGCCAGCGGGGTGGCGGTCATGACCGAAAAGCCTGATATCGCCAATGTCAGGATCGAATTCAACAATGGTTGTGTTGCCAACCTGACCTCTTCGCGCATTTCCATGAAGCGGATGCGCAAGATGCGCCTGTTCCAGAAGGATGCCTATATCGGGATCGATTTCCTTGAAAAGAAGACAGAGATCATCAAGATGAAGGGCCCCGGCGACGAGCGGCTGTTCACCTTTGACCTCGAAACGCCTCAGGGGTTACGGACCATCGCCATCGACAATCCGGTCGTCCATGAAGATAATGCCATCCGGTTGGAACTCACCGCCTTCCGGGATGCGATCGTCAACAACACGCCTGTGGCGGTCAGCGAACTGGATGGTTACATGGCGCTGGATGTCGCGCACCAGATCCTGCAGAAACTGGAACAGTCATCCCAGGGCGGACTTTCAACATCCGAATGATCCGCAGGCGTAAAATAGAAGCCGGATGGTATCTCCTGTCGGATTTCGCGAGCTACGCGCTTGCCTTCCTGTGCGTCGCACTCCTTTGGCGTGATACCCTTGCAAACATGGGCCGGTCAATGCCCCCGCTTCAGTGGCCATTCCTGCTCGCAGGTACATTGATCATCATCATCGGGCATGCGCTCAATGGTGCATATGAATCCCTGTACAACAAATCAAGATGGAATGAGATGGTGCATGTGTTGCTGGCGTCTGTTCCGGCAACTGCAATGATCGTCTTCATCGGTACGGAGGATCTCCCTTCATTATCCCGGGCGGCTATCCTGGCACGGCTGCCGCTGATGCTCGGATGTCTGACCTTCCTGCCAGCCATCGCCCGACTGTTGATCCTCGGTCGCGTAAAGCGTCAGCTGGCAGAGGGACTTATCTCCTTCGACACACTGGTCATCGGAGACAGTCCCGCACTCCGGGAAGCATGTCGCGAGGTCGTCGCATCCGCCCGATGGACGGGTCACCGGCTTGCCGGGTATCTTTCACCCGATGGGATGAAGATCACGGGCATTAGCGAAGCTTTGCATTTGGGCAGCCTCGGGGATGTTGAGCGGATCATAGCGGAAAGGGATATCCGAGTCGTGGTCCTTTCGCTGGAACACAAACAGGCATCCGGAGCAGATCGTCTGTTACAGATCCTTTCGGGCATTGATGTGCAACTGAAAATGGTACCGGGTACGCTGGATATCCTTTCCGGCTCTGTGCGCACCAGCAATGTTCTGGGCACAGCATTCATCGATATACGGACCGATCTGTTGCCGGCCTGGCAGCAGCATGCAAAGCGTGCGATCGACATCATCCTGTCATCTGCCGGTCTGATCCTGCTTTTCCCCCTGCTGATCTTCGCTGCCATCCGCGTTCGGCTGTCATCTCCGGGCCCGGTTCTTTTTGCACAGGAGCGGGTGGGGTACAAGGGCAAGCGATTCATGATCTATAAATTCCGGTCGATGCACCAGGGTTCAGAACCCGAGGGGCCGAAATTGTCATTTCCGGGCGATCCACGGGTCACCCCCTGGGGCCGGATCATGCGGAAGTGGCGGATCGACGAACTTCCACAACTATGGAATGTCATCCGTGGCGATATGAGCCTGGTAGGTCCGCGGCCGGAAAGAGCCTACTACGTCGAGCGGCTGGTAGGGATCGAACCATTCTATGCGTATCTTACGAAAGTGAAGCCGGGCATCACCAGCTGGGGGATGGTCAAGTACGGATATGCAGAGGATCTGGAGCAAATGGCCGAGCGGATGAAATACGACCTCGTATATCTCGAGAACATCTCCCTGGCACTCGATATAAAGATCATGGTGCACACGATCAGGATCATCCTCCTCGGGAAGGGAGTATGACCGGCATCCTGTCTAACGGGTAGGTATACACGAAAAATCAGCCATGTCGGAGGTCCGCTACATCAGGGGGTGCGATCTGGATCGTGAGCGATGGGACAGGCTCATGCAGTCGGCACCCAACGCGGATCTTTTCGGTTCGTCCGTTTTCCTGGATGCCATGACAGATGGCTGGGATGCCGTGGTCTTCGGCGATTACGAAGCGGTCCTTCCACTGCCGGTACGGCGCAGATGGGGAGTTCGTTATATCTGTACCCTGCCATTCTGCGGTCCATTTTCCATATATGGTAGTTTAGGGGCAGGCTACACATCAGCGCAGATGCTGGCTGCGATTCCCGGGGACCTGGTGCGTTGCGACCTTAACCTGTGGACGGAAGCACCGGTGCCGCCAGGATGGCAGTCCACCAGCCGCAACAATCATCTGCTGGACCTTTCGGAGGGATATGCTTCCATCCGAAGCCGGTATCATGCCACCGCCAGAAATCTGCTGAACCGGGAAATAGATGCGGGTCTGCAGCTGATATCAGCACATCCCATATCATCACAAACCCAAATGGCAAGGCTGTCAGGCACTTTGGGCAAAACCAGCCGGAAAGATATTCTGCGTTTCGAAAGCCTTTGTGAACGTTGGCCTGAATGTGGTGAATTATTATCACTTGCGATCTGCACATCGGGCGGTGAGGCGCGGGCAGGCGGTGTATTTCTGCGGAGTCATCAACGATTACATTATCTGCTGGGCTGGAGCCACCCGGAGGGCAGAAAAGTCAATGCGTCGCGCCTGATCCTGGACCATGTCATCCGGATGTATTCTGGTCAGTCCCTTACGCTGGATCTCGAGGGTTCGGATATTCGGGGAGTGTCACAATTCTTCGAATCGTTTGGCGCCATTCCGTATCGATATCAGTTCCTTCGTCGTGACCATCTCCCGGCTTTGCTCCGGCACGCTCTCAAGCTTCGTGATCGTTTATCCGGAGGGGCTTAGCGTCTGACCTCATCCAACCCTCCAAACGTGGGGTAACCCTCCAAGCGTGGGGTAACTCTCCAAGAGTTGGGGACTCTCCAAGAGTTGGGTAACTCTCCAAGCGT
>CANHUK010000101.1 GCA_947463755.1 Chitinophagaceae bacterium | reverse complement strand
CGGACGCCATCCCCGATGTGAAGTTCAAGATGTGTAACGTCATCAATTACGCATTCGCCGCCGTAGGGGCCACGGGAGATATCACCATCGCCAATCCGGCCCGGCTCTCGATCGTGGTGGACAAGGCCAAGCGCAATGGCGCGAAAGTCTTCCTGTCCTTCAATGGTACGACGGCCAACTGGGCGCAGATGGCAGGATCTGCCACCACGCGCACCTATTTCATCCGGCAGGTGATGGGTGCGGTGAGGAGTTACGGACTTCACGGCGTGGACATCGACTGGGAATTTCCATCCACCGCCGATGGTACTTCGGTCACGTTCACCGCCTTGATGAAAGAACTGGGCGACAGCTGCCATGTGGATGCGAAGTACTATCTCTCCGCAGCGATCACCGCCGGGAAATACGCCGGTGCCTATCGCGATGCCATCACCGCAGAACTGCTGCAGGGCGACAAGGTGGATTTCTACAACATCATGGCCTATGATGATTTCAGCACCACGGCGCCCTTCCGGCATCACAGCGATATGAGCCTTGCCCAGACCAGCCTGAATTACTGGATCAATACCCGTGGCATGCCGAAAAAGCGTGCGATCCTGGGGCTCCCTGCCTACGGTCGCGCCAGCGGCATAACACAAACAGGCACAACCCTCGCCTATTCGGCCATCCTGGCTCAGGCTGGCAGTCCCCTGTCCGACAGCGCCAGGGTCTCCGCCACGGGCTTCCCGAACTACACGATCTATTATAATGGACAACCCACCATCAAAAGAAAGGCAATGCTTGCCAAATCGATGGCCAACGGGATCATGTGGTGGGAAAAGGGACAGGACGCCAACGACGCACAATCGCTCCTGAAAGCAGCATGCGACACCCTGGGTCGGGCGTACTGACATATCTCTTTATTTTAATATTTAAAATTATTGTTTAATCATTATCGGTTATTTTTTAAACATTATAGGTGGTGATGCGTTGATATTATAATAACGACTGCACATGATCGCCCAAATACCCATTCAGACAGACTACGACAGGCCCTTAACCACGCCAGTTGAACGAGACACGACAAAGTCAACCGGCGTCAAGCCGATGGGAGTCTCTTCCACGGCGAATACCAGCAAGACGCAGAAACCCCGTTTCGAATCAGTACATCACAGCTGGGAATATTTCCAGAACGAGCTGGAATTCGAATAAGTGCCGGCATTTTTCGGAGGTTACAGCGGACCGGTAGCTTATATTGCAGACCACACCCTGCAAACTCCCGGACATGAAAAGATTCCCGCTGATCATCCTGCTGCTCTGCCTGATTTTTTCTGATGTGCATGTCGCACAGTCGAAGGACAATCCTCCCCCCAACATCATTTACATTTTTGCCGATGACCTCGGCCATGCCGAACTGGGCACTTACGGCCAGCGGCTCATCCGCACGCCCCATATCGACAGGCTGGCAGCGGAAGGCATAAAATTCACGCGTCATTACAGCGGTGCACCGGTATGTGCACCTTCGCGTTGCATGCTGATGACCGGTAAACATTCCGGACATTCATACATCCGCGGAAATTATGAGATGGGAGGTTTCGAGGACGATCAGGAAGGCGGTCAGATGCCTCTCTATGAAGGTGCCTTCACCATTCCACGCATGCTCAAAGGACAGGGATATGCCACGGCACTCGTCGGAAAATGGGGCATGGGTATGCCCGGCACCACCGGAAGTCCGCTGCTTCAGGGATTTGATTACTACTATGGATACCTCGATCAGAAACAGCCGCATAACCATTATCCGACACATTTATGGGAAAATGATGTAAAGGTGCCGCTCGAGAATAAATATGTTTATGTGCATCAAACCCTGGATCCGCGCAGTGCTACGGCTGCAGATTTTGAAGTATTCAGGGGGAAAGATTTCGCGCCGGAGAAGATGGGAGAAAAAGCCCTCGCCTTCATCGATCAACACAGATCCAAACCATTCTTCCTGTATTTCGCCTCTACCCTGCCGCATCTCTCCTTACAGGTACCGGAAGATTTCCGCAAAATGTATGAAGGAAAATTTGAGGAGAAACCCTACTACGGCGGAAAGAGCTATGCCCCGGTGATGCATCCACTCTCTACCTACGCCGCCATGATCAGCTATCTCGATGCGCAGGTGGGCATGATCATGGATAAGATCAAAGCACTGGGATTGGATCGGAATACGATCATCATGTTTTCGAGTGACAATGGGAACACCTTCAACATTGGCGGTGTGCAACCGGATTTCTTCAAGGGTTCCGGTGAGTTACGCGGACTGAAGATGGACATCTATGAAGGCGGCATCCGCGTGCCGCTCATCGCCCGCTGGCCGGGACGGATCCCGGCAGGAAAGACCAGTGATCACATCTCGGCGCAGTACGATATTTTGCCCACGCTGGCAGAGATCACCGGTTCAAAGGTGCCCGTCACGGATGGCATCTCTTTGCTGCCCGAACTAACGGGCATGCATAACCGACAAAAGACCCATGAGTTCCTCTATTTCGAATATCCTGAAAAGGGCGGGCAGATCGCCGTGCGCATCGGACGCTGGAAGGGCGTGCGCGTCAATGTCCGAAAGGACAGGAATGCGCCCTGGCAGCTCTATGACCTGGATGCGGATCCCAGCGAGAAAAGTGATGTTGCGGCCGCACATCCGGAGATCATCGAGCGAATGCGCAGGATCGCGGAACAGCAGCACCAGCATCCGCACATCCTGGAGTGGGAATTCATCGATCCGAAGAAATGATCAGTCGGGGATCCGGCCGGAGGGTCTGTTAGCTGAGCCTTTTACCTCCTTCAGATCATCTCCGAGTTCCTTTCGGGCCTCGTCACCGATGGCGATCAGTTTCTGGAAGATGTCCGGATACTGTTCCTTTACATCATACTGCTCGGCGGGGTCGCGCCGGAGGTCATAGAGTCCGACAGCCACGGAAATATTTTCGGGCGCCTTGCCGGGAAATCCTTCGAAGCCGGGCGCCTGTCCGAGGTATGACCTTGCAGGGTGTTCAAATACGAGCTTCCAGTTGTCGTAGCGGACGGCTTCCAGATTGTTCTTCCGATAGTAGTACCAGAAGGTGCGGCGCGGGCTGGCGGTCATGTCCCCCTTCCAGACAGCGCTGATGTCCACGCCGTCGATCTTGCGTTGCGGCATGGCAGCACCGGTGAGGCTGACAACGGAAGGCAGCACATCAATGGTGGAGGCGAGCTGGTTGGCGACGATCCCGGCAGGTACAACCCCAGGCCAGCGTACGAGGCAGGGGACCCGCTGTCCGCCTTCGAAGGAGGTGCCCTTGCCTTCGCGCAGACCTCCGCTGGAGCCCGCGTGGTGCCCGTAGTTCAGCCAGGGGCCATTATCGCTCGTGAAGATCACCAGGGTATTCTTGTCGATGCCCAATTCTTTCAGGGTACTGAAGATGCGACCGACGTTATGGTCGACCTCCATGATCACATCTCCGAACAATCCCTGTTTGCTTTTTCCGCGAAATGCCGGGGATGCATTGATGGGCACGTGCGGCATGTTATGCGGGATATAAGCAAAGAAAGGCTTGTTCCTGTTTTTCTTGATGAAGGCGATGGCTGCATCGGTGTATCGTCCGGTGAGGGTAGCCTGTTCTTCCAGGTTGTTGATGGTATCTACGATCCGCTCGTTGCGATAAATGGGCAGGGGCGGTACTTTGGCCTTGGGCGTGCCTTCCTTGGCGGGGTTGCCGTCATACTGCATGGGCCACATATCATTGGAATAGGGGATCCCGAGGTATTCGTCAAAGCCCTGACGGGTGGGCAGGAAGGCCGGAGCATCGCCCAGGTGCCATTTTCCGAAGGCGCCGGTGGCATATCCACGAGCTTTGAGCAGATCGGCGATCGTTTCTTCCTCCGGTGCCAGTCCCACCTTTGCGCCGGGAAACAGTGCGCCGGAGATCCCGACCCTGTTGGGATAGCATCCCGTCATCAATCCCGCGCGGGAAGCGCTGCAGACCGCCTGTGCGGACACGAAGTTGGTGAAGCGCATGCCTTCACCGGCCATTCGGTCGAGGTTGGGGGTGCGGTAGTCCAGCGCGCCGTAGCAGGAGAGGTCGCCATAGCCCAGGTCATCCATAAAAATGAGGATGATATTGGGTTTAGCGGTTGGGGGCGCAGGCGTATAGGCGGTCAGGCTGAGGCAACAGAGGGCCAGAAGGGCGGAGCAGACGGTTTTCATGATGGCGGCTGGCGGGTTTTGTATCCGTACGGAAGTTACGGAATCGCCGGCTTTGTCGATGGGTGAAAAATCATCCATCCAGCTCGCGCCTGCGCTTGAATAACGACGATGCCCCGGATCAGGGATTGAAATAGATCTGCTCCATCACGGTCCACCCCGTCTGACCCTCCAAGGGTTGCTGCATCGGATCGCAGTTGGCCAGCCATTGGATATTGCGAGGCTCTGCGGCAAGAGCGGCCATGTCGGCGGCATGATCCGATCCGGTGTATTCGTAATAGGCGAATTCGAACCAATCTTCGCCGATGCGCTGCAGGAAGATGTTGAAATTAAAGATATGATACCGGACGAGGAGGTCACGCACACCGGGATGCCCATCAGCATGAAGGGCCAGGTAGCTGTCCAGGGCCTCCGGCCGGATGCGGTTGACCATGCCGAAACGTAGCGGTGTTGCTGGGTGTGAGATACGACGGATATCATTGTCCATGTCGTGAAAATTGATTATATTCTTTTGTTGGTTCGGGGACACCAGCATTCGGCAGATCAACGGCCCAGATAGCATCTGGCGGCCGTGCCCCCCATGATGGCTTGTTGTTCAGTTTGGGAAAGCGTGGAGGTAAGTGCTGCAACCGTATCCACCCAGTGCTGGTATTGTCCTCCGAGCAGGCTGACGGGCCAGTCGGATCCGAACATGATCCGCTCGGGACCGAATGCTTCGAGTATGGTGTCCACATAAGGCCGCATGGTATCGATATCCCAGACGGGATCGTGTACTTCCGTCATCATCCCGGACAGCTTACAATGCACATGGGGTCTGCGGGCAAGTTCGCGGATGCCATCGGCCCACGGCTGGTCGAAGACGGCTCGGCGAATGGCCGGTTTCGCGATGTGATCGACGATCAGGGTGAGATCTTCATGCATGTCGGCAAACCGGAGGGTCTGTGGCAGATGCCGGGCAAAGATGAGGATGTCGTAGCAGCGTCTGTATTTGGCCAGGGCGCTGACGCCGCGGTTGAAATCCGGCCGGAGGATGAAATCCGGATCCGGTTCGTCATGCACCACATGCCGGAAGCCCACGATCTTCGGGCGTTCTGCCCATTCGGCAAGCAGGTCGGGGAGGGTCGGTTCGGAAAGCGGCAGCCACCCGACGACCCCCAGGATGCGGGGATCCTGATCGGCCAGACCCAGCAGCCATTCCGTCTCCCGGATCATCTGCCGGGCCTGCACGGCGATGGTTCCGTCGATGCCGGCCCGGTCGAGCAGGGGATGCAGGTCGGCCGGCAGGAAATCCCGGCGCAGGGGTTGGTGTGCCTCGGTCATCCAGACGTAGTCTGTCGCATTGTATGACCAGAAATGCTGGTGGCTGTCGATGCGCATGGTCAGTATCTCCAGGTTTGGTTCTTGACGGGGGTGAGCAGGCGTTGCACGGCACGGATCATCTCCATATCAGGTATTTCTTCCACCCAGGCGACGTTGCGGCGAACCGCTGCGGGATCCGCACTGCTGAACATGGTGGTTGGGATGCCTTCGCGACTGGCGGACCATTGCAGGGCCAGTTTGGCGATGTCGGTACCCTGGATTCTGCACCAGCCGGCGGCTTCAGCGAAAACCCTTCGTTGTTCGGGGGTGGCAGGATGCCAGTCGGGTGCGTTGCGTCCTGTGAGCAGTCCGGAGGCGAAGGGGGAAGCATTGATCATGCCGATACCCTTTTCCAGGGCGATGGGCAGCAATTGCTCCAGGCGATCGTCATGCAGGCAGCAGATATTATGCGACAGTCCGACATCGATGGGTACGGTCTTCAGCACCTGTTCCCAAAGGTCCGGCGGGTACATGCCGATGCCGAAGGCGGAGATCCGACCTTCCTGTTTCAGCCGTTGGAGCGTCTCGATGCCTTCTTGCAGGGCCCATTCGGTATGGCGGCGATCGCCGTATTCGATATCATGCAGATAAAGGATATCGAAATGATCCACGCCCAGTCTGCGGGCGCTGTCATCGACGGATCTCCGGATCGCATCGTTGCCGTAGTCGAAATGATCCTGTCCGTAGCCACCGGG
>CANHUK010000100.1 GCA_947463755.1 Chitinophagaceae bacterium | reverse complement strand
GTAGCTCAGGCACGGAAAAAGTATTCTGACCCATGAATCCGGCCCGGTCGGTATACGGCTCCAGCAACCAGGCGCCGTAAGATCCCAGTGCCCCGTCGAGCGACACTTTGATGGCATTGACCGTCAACCGCCCCTTGCCTTCATTCATCACCGGGAAGAGCCCGGCCTGGCGTCTAATGGATTCGATGCCGGAACGAACCATCACCCAGTGGCGCACCAGCAGTCTGTCCTGTGCCGCGAGTTCCCGCATCCATTCGACCTGGGAGAAACTCGAGCCGGCATCAACGAAAGTGGTGATGCCATAGCGCAGGCACTCTTCTTCCGCCAGCCGGATGCTTCGCTGCCATTCCGCCTTGCGCTCGGCCTCCGACTTGAGCGACATCCATTGCGCATAGGCCCGGGTGACCAGTCCCTGTGCGGTCTCTTCCAGTACCCCCACCATCCTGCCGGTGGGATCGCGGACAATGTCGCCGCCTTTGGGCGATGGGGTCTGGTCCGTGATCCCTGCGAGACGTAGGGCCAGGGCATTGGCATAGGTACTGTGACCACTGGCATGCGTCAGCATGACCGGGTTCGCGGGTGAGACATTGTCCAGTGACTGATGATATGGATATCCCAGGTGAGCGGGTGCTGGCTTTCGGTTCCATTTTTCCTGATGCCAGCCCCTGCCGACGATCCAGTCACCGGGCTTTGCCTTTTTCACGGCCTGACCGACCATGGTGAGGACCTCTTCCCAGTTGGCGGCCTTCATGAGGTTCAGCTCGATCAGGGAAGCCCCCATGCCGTGAATGTGACCATGCCCTTCTATGAGGCCGGGCATGACAAAAGCGCCTTTGGCATCGATGACACGGGTATCGCGCCCCTGATGTTTCATGATCTCTGCATCTGTCCCGACCTTCAGGATCCGGTCGCCACGGATGGCGACGGCTTCGGCTGCGGGGCGGGATTCATCCATCGTGCAGATGCGGGCATTCTTCAGGATCAGCGTGGCATCCTGCGCGCCGACCTCAGTAATGACAGCGAGAAACAGCGAAATCGACAGGTATTTGAACCATCCGGTCATGATCCGAATTTTAAGGTGCATGAAAAGCCCCCGGCATTACCCGTCGGCATCGACCGGGCATGACGGGGGCATTGAAGATCAAATGCAGTTATTGATGATATTTTCGAGCCACTCCTGACGTCCGCTGCGCATGGCCGGCTCTCCGGCTTCGATCGCATAGGCGCGGAGGTCCTCCAGCGAGAGTTTACCCTCTTCGAAGGCACGGCCCTGGCCACTGTCGAAGGATGCGTAGCGATCCTTCCTGAACTGGCGGTAAGGTGATTCACGAAGGACCTTGTCGGCCACGATGAGTGCGCGCGCAAACGAGTCCATACCGCCGATGTGGGCGTGGAAGAGGTCTTCCGGATCGGTAGAGTTGCGGCGTGTCTTCGCGTCGAAGTTGATGCCTCCGCCGGCAAAGCCTCCGGCTTCGAGGATGACGAGCATGGATTCGACCAGATCGTTGAGGTTCATGGGGAACTGGTCGGTATCCCATCCGTTCTGGGCATCTCCGCGGTTGGCGTCGATGCTGCCCAGCATGCCGGCATCTGCGGCCACCTGCAACTCATGCTGGAAAGTATGCCCGGCCAGGGTGGCGTGATTCACCTCTACGTTCAGTTTGAAATCCTTGTCCAGTCCGTATTGCCGCAGGAACCCGATGACCGTGGCACTGTCGTAGTCGTACTGATGCTTGGTCGGCTCACAAGGCTTGGGTTCGATGAAGAACACCCCTTTGAAGCCGTTCTTCCGGGCATAGTCCTTTGCCATGTGCAGGAACTTCGCAAGGTGCTCCTGTTCGCGCTTCATATCCGTGTTGAGCAGGGTCATGTAGCCTTCGCGACCACCCCAGAAGACATAGTTCTCACCACCGAGGGCGATGGTGGCATCCAGGGCATTCTTCACCTGGGTACCCGCCCATGCCACTACCTGGAAATCGGGGTTGGTGGAAGCTCCGTTCATGTAGCGGGGATTGCTGAACACGTTGGCGGTGCCCCAGAGCAGTTTCACACCGCTGGCATCCTGTTGTTGACGGGCATAGGCTGTGATCGCCTGCATGCGGCGCTCATATTCTGCAATGGATGGTCCTTCATCCACTAGGTCCACGTCATGGAAGCAATAATAAGGAATACCGATCTTGGTGATGAATTCGAAGGCGGCATCCATCTTGTCTTTCGCGCGGTCGATGGCATCGGAGGCCTGATCCCAGGCGAACTGACGGGTGCCGGGACCAAAGGGATCGCCACCTGCGTTGCAGAAGCTGTGCCAATAGGCGACTGCGAAGCGCATCACTTCCTTCATCGGCTTTCCTGCAATGATCCTTTGCTCATCGTACCATTTAAAGGCCAGGGGATTGTCGGATTGAGGTCCTTCGTAATGGATCTTACCGATCCCCGGGAAATATTCCCTGTTTCCAAGTGTCACTGACATGATATACTGGTTTGATTGTTTGACAAGAATAAAATAAGATCAGAGTCCCGTTCGCCTCAGATCCATCCGACGGATCAGTCCCTCCCGCCATTTAAGGTACAACTGACCATTGGTGGCCGCATCGGCACCCGGTTCCCATGCCTGACGGATATTCATTCCCCTGAAGCAGTCGGACATCGTGGGGAATAACCCGGCACCGAATCCCGCGCCACGCGCCGCACCCTGTGCGCCATCGGTATCGAAGAGTTCCAGCCGGCAGCCTGTGACATCGGCGAAGGTCTGAGCAAAGAGAGGGCTGAGGAACATGTTGGCGTGTCCTGCACGAACCGTTCGCATGGTCATGCCCATTTCAGACATGATCTCCATCCCATATTGGAGGGCAAATACGATGCCTTCCTGTGCCGCACGGGCCATGTGACGGGCATCATGTCTATTGAATGAAAGTCCCTCCATCCACGCACCGGGATCCCGGTTCTCGAGGGCACGTTCCGCCCCGTTTCCAAAGGGATAAAGTGAGAGTCCGTCTGCGCCCGGTGGCACTTCCATGGCCAGGCGGTTCATCGCGGCATAGTCCATCCCCTGGAAGATATTCCGACGAAGCCAGCTGTTCAGGATGCCGGTTCCATTGACACAGAGCAGCACACCATAGCGGGGCGCCTCCGCCTGATGGTTGACATGTACAAAAGCATTGACGCGCGACCGGGGATCGTAAGCGGCCTCGGATGTAACACCATATACTACGCCGGAAGTACCGGCGGTGGCGGCGATCTCGCCGGGTGACAGCACATTGAGCGAGAAAGCATTGTTGGGTTGATCGCCGGCGCGATAGGTGACGGGTGTTCCGGCTTTCAGACCCAATGCACCCGCAGCATCAGCTGTCAGACTCCCCTGGTGACCGAACTGCGGCACAAGGTCCGGCAGCAGTCCCTTGTCGATGCCATAGGCGTTGAGCAGATCTGCAGCAACATCCCCCCGCAGGAAATCCCACATGATGCCTTCAGATAATCCGGAGACAGTGGTGGCCATGGTGCCGGTCAGTCGCCAGGCAATGTAATCCCCGGGCAACATGATCCGGTGGATGCGCTCATACAGGCCCGGTTCATGGTCCTTCACCCATTTAAGCTTCGAGGCGGTGAAATTGCCCGGTGAGTTCAGATAATGCGAAAGGCAGAAGGTTTCCCCCAAACGCTGGAAGGCCTCATTCCCGATCGCCACAGCACGGCTGTCGCACCAAATAATGGAAGATCTCAGCGGAATCCCCTGGCGGTCAACTGCCACCAGGCCATGCATTTGATAAGAGATGCCAATCGCCTGAATTTCATCTGATTGGAAAGGATGACGACTACGCAGCTTTAACAGGGCCTGTCCTAATTCCGACCACCAGGTATCCGGATGTTGCTCTGCGAATCCCGGTTCCGGGGCCAGGATGGGCATCTCCACTTCAGGTGAGAAGGCACTGGCCACGGGTGCTCCGTTATCTGCATCGACCAGGGCTACTTTAACGGAAGAGGAGCCGATATCCAGGCCCAACAAGTATCTGCGCATGCTGCTCGTTGATTGAGTTAAGAATGACTTGGCGGGTCACTAAGATAAGGATATCCACCCGCAATGAAAACGCCACCCGTAAGAATCAAATGGCCAGGAGGCTGCATCCCCTGAGATCGCTGTTATCCAGACGACCTATGATCTCGAAGCGCCCGTCAGGATAGAGTCGCCCGACATCATCGGTGGAGACGAATGCACAGGCATTGCTATTCGCCAGGTCAATGATATCAACCAGTCCCGTCACGGGTTGATCGAGCGCAATGGCGGTTTTATCGAAGGGATCATCTTCTGCCCGGATCAGGACCCGCATCCAGGGCGGAGTACTGAACAACCCGTCCGCCGGAGCATAAGCCTGGGACAGGAGTTCCGTCATCCCGTATTCGGAATGAATGGCCTCCAATTGCCAGCGTTCTTTCAGGATATCATGGACCTCTGCCCGGATCATCTCTCGTTTTCTGCCCTTCATGCCGCCTGTCTCCATGACGACCACGTGTTCCAGTCGGCCCGGAAATCTCTCTGAGAAATCGAGCAGGGCATAGGTCACCCCAAGGAGGAGGGTCTGTTGGCCGGCCGCCTCCAGCCGTTTCAGCGTTTCATGCAGGCGATCGAACTGGTCCAGATAGAATCCGCTGTCGGGATGGCCACCGGCCCGCATCCATTGCTCCGCCATGTACACCAGGGAGGAATCACCCTTTTCAAGGTAGTTGGGCAGGAGGGCGAGGATGCACCAGTTTCGGGGATCGCCGTAGTTCCTCCAAAAACCGGCCATCAGGCTGTGGTCGTACAGACGGGTGTCGGTGACGTGATGCAGACTATCGCCGGAAGCAGATGTTCCGCTGCTCCGGAAGACACGCCGGACCGGATCATTACCGGTCACGACCTTGTGCGACTTAAAAAACCGGATCGGGAGGAATGGGATGTCCTCTAAGTTGCGGACTTCTTGCGGTGAACGGCCCAGGATATCTACAAACCGGCGATAGACCGGATTCCCCTCATACTGGTATCTGAAGGTGTCCAGGGCTGACCGTGTGAAGTCGGAATTGTTAAATTCCGTGTCCGCACCTTCAAAATGATATGGATGGAAAGGGGTTTTCAAGCCGGAATGGTTATTTTTGGAGAACTAAACGACGGACCCATGCGGAGTTTCCTGTCCTTCATCATCATCGCGGCCCTGCTGACAGCCTGCAGCAAAGATACGTTTCAGAGCAAACCGCAACTCACGCTCAAGAGCGTGAGCTCGACCACGGTCCCTGCCTTCGGCAAACTGGAGATCGTCTTGCGGCTGACCGACAAGGAGGGTGATTTCAAAGATATGGTCTATGTGATGAAGACCACCACCCGCTGTCCGTCGAGCAATTTCATCGACTCGCAGTTGTACAAAATTCCGTCAGATCTCCCCAGAACCCGAAATTTTGACGGAGATGTCGTGCTATCCTTCACCTACCCCTTTGAGCTGCAACCTCGTTGCACGCGCCCGGATACCGCGACCTTTCGCTTCTGGATGCGGGATGCCAAGGGCAATATGAGCGATACGGCGAAGACGCCTGCGATCATCATCCTGAGGCCTTGAAAACCTCTTGTGTCAAGACAGGATCAGCTCTGGGATCCTTCATGCAAATCATTCAGTAAATACGCTTCCGACTTATGGCAAAACAGGACAAGGGTAAAACGAAGAAGGTTACCGGAAAAGCTTCCTACGCCTTTTTGAAAAATCTCATCAACACCCCCTCTCCCACGGGTTTCGAATGGAACGGACAGAAGCTCTGGCTCGAGTACATCAAAGCGTGGACGGATGAGCAGTTCACCGATCCCTATGGTTCGGCTGCTGCGGTGATCAACCCGGGCGCTCCGTTCAAGGTTGTGCTGGAAGCACATGCCGACGAGATCAGCTGGTTCGTTAATTACATAACACCGGAAGGGCTGATCTATCTGAAGCGTAACGGTGGCGTCGACCATCAGGTAGCGCCCGCCAAGCGCGTGATCATACATGGCCGAAAGGGTCCTGTGAAGGCTGTATTCGGATGGCCGGCAATCCATACGCGCCTCTCTGGTGACAGTAAGGAAACGGCTCCGAGGGTAGATAATCTTTTTCTGGACTGCGGTGCGCGAAGCCGCAAGGATATCGAATCACTGGGCGTGCACATCGGCGCCGTGGTCACCTACGAAGAAGGGTATGATGAACTCGCGTTTGACTATCTGGTGGGCCGGGCCATGGATAACCGCGTAGGCGGATTCATGATCGCTGAAGTTGCCAGACTGCTCAAGGAAAACAAGAAAAAACTGCCCTACGCCCTTTATTTTGTCAATGCGG
>CANHUK010000099.1 GCA_947463755.1 Chitinophagaceae bacterium | reverse complement strand
CTTCCGCCAGATGCTGATCACGCCGCCGCATATCTTCCCGGCCACATACAGCGATGGGACGATCTCCACTTTCCAGCAGGAAAGGGATGCCAACATGCGCAACCCTTACAACATGCTCGTGAATTCGGGATATGCAAAAGAGTGGAGAAGCGCCATCCAGTCATCGGTTAAACTTGAACAGAAGTTGAACTTCCTGACCGACGGACTCACGTACCGCGCCATGGTCAGTTACGACTACGACGGATTCTTCGGTGCCAGCAGGTCCTACAATCCCAGCCGGTATTTTGCCACCGGCAGGGATGCAGCCGGCAAGCTCATCTTGCAGCGCACCTTCTCCGGATCCGATAATCTTGGAGATCCGGCAGAAAGCTTCAATGCCGAAAAACGTGTGTACATCGAAAATTCGCTGAACTATTCACGGGTGTTCGGAAATCATAATGTCGGCGGCATGCTGCTGTATATGCAAAAGGAATCCCAGTTGCACAATGAGGCGCTCGCTTTCAGAAAGCAGGGCATCGTAGGCAGGGGCACGTATTCCTACGACAACCGATATTTCCTGGAAGCCAACTTCGGATACACCGGCAGTGAAACCTTCGCACCCGGCTACCGGTTCGGTCTCTTCCCCGCCGTCGGCCTCGCCTACCTGGTATCCAACGAGAAGTTCTATCCCGCCGGCCTGAAGAACATCATGAATGCAGTGAAACTGCGCGGTTCCGTGGGCCGCACGGGTAACGATAACACCGGAGGTGCGCGATTCCTCTACCGCCCGACATTCAGCACCGGCGGAGGCAGCTTCAGCCAGGGCATCACCAGTGGCGGCGGATCCAATGCCTATGGTGCCGGCGTCACCGAAAGCCGGTTCGAAGCACCCTTCCTGTCATGGGAGATCGAAGACAAGCTCAACGCAGGCGTGGACCTCGGATTCCTGAACGACAAGATCCAGGTCGTGGCTGACTACTTCAATTACGAAAGAAGCGGGATCCTCCTGCAGCGAAGGACCATCCCGGCCAGTGTCGGTTTCAGGTCAGCTCCCTGGGATAATTATGGAGCCGTGAATTCATGGGGATTTGATGGTAGCATTGATGCGAACCACCGCTTCGCCAATAGCCTGAAACTGAGCGCACGCGGGACTTTCACCTTCACCCGCAATAAGATCAAGGAATATGATGAGCTCCCGCAACCCTATCCATGGATGGCATTCACGGGCACGCGTGTGAGTGAGAATACCTTGTATATCGCTGAAAGGCTTTACACGGAGGATGACTTTACATCGGTCCTGAACCCGAACGGTACCAGATCTTATACACTGAAACCGGGTCTGCCCTCCTCCACATTGGGCGGAATACTGGGCCCGGGCGACATCAAATACGTCGACCTGAACAATGATGGCCAGATCGATCAGTTCGACAGACAGCGAGGCGTAGGCAAGCCTTACACTCCGGAGATCATCTACGGATTCGGTCTGAATGCCGAATATAAAGGGTTTTACGCCAGTGTGTTCTTCCAGGGTGCCGGCAGGACCTCTGTCATCCTCGGAGGAAATACCCCCGAAGGCTTTTTCCCCTTCAACTGGGGCTTCGATCAGTCCAACTACCGACAATTCGCATTGGATCGCTGGTCACCGGATAAATCTTCAGCAACCAATCCCCTCATGCCGAGGATACACTCCAGTAATAATAATTCCAACAATAACCGGGTGGCCAGCACCTGGTGGCTCAGGGATGCCTCATTTCTCAGACTGAAAAATGCGGAGATCGGATACAACTTCACCACCAGTTTGCTGAGCCGTGCAAAACTGAAGACGGGCAGGATCTATCTGATGGGGTACAACCTCGCCCTGTGGGATAAGATCAAATTCTGGGACCCGGAGACGGGCAACAATTCCGCCGGCAACGCCTATCCGAACAGCCGGATCTTCACCCTGGGACTTGAAATATCCTTCTGACCAGAAAACATAAATTGACCAAACATGAAACTCCTTAAATATTTCCTGGTCTTAGCCGTCCTGACAACTTTCTCCTCTTGCAAGAAATATCTGAATGTATCGGATGAGCTGGCCGGTGGCCTCACCAACATCGATCAGGTCTTCGATAACCCCGACCTGGCCAGACGATGGTATGCCAATGTGATGTCCGGTGTGCCTGATTATTCTACGATCATCCGGGCAGATTGGGATGCCGGCGGACAAACGGGCCTGCACAATCCGTGGACCAGCATGACCGATGAAGTGAATTCAACCTACGGAGATGCCCGCAATTACTACATCTCTTCCAAGAATTCCAGCAATATGCTCTTCCACCGCTGGACGATCCTGTATCAATTGATCCGACAGGCAAATATCTTCCTGGAACGGGCCAAGGTGATCCCGGCGTCCGGCACAAATGCCGACAAGCTCGATAAGCAGGAATTCGATATGATCAGGGCCAATGTACTGTTCATGCGGGCCTACTATCACTATCTCCTGTTCGAACAGTACGGACCGATCCCGATCGTCAAAAGATCGTTCAGCCTGACAGAGGACCTGGATCTTCCCAGAAACAGCGTCGATGAAGTAGTGACCTTCATTTCCAAGGAACTCGATGATGTCATGCCGCTCCTGCCGCAGGGCCCGATCAGTGATGACCAGTTCAAGGCCAATCCCACAAGAGGCGTAGCCCTCGCGGTCAAGGCTAAACTCTGGATATATGCCGCCAGCCCGCTGTTCAACGGCGGTTACCAGGAAGCCGTGAATCTGGCCAATACCGACGGAAAGAAACTGTTTCCGGCAGCCGATCCGGGCAAATGGGCCAAGGCACTGGAAGCAACCACCGCCGTGATCAACTATGCACAGACAAATGGTCACGTATTGTTTGTGGCACAAACAGCCGGTGTCGACGATCCTGAAAAATCAGTCTATGAACTGTTCCAGGCATACAACCCCGAGATCATCTGGGCGACGGCCAATACCGGATGGGGCGGGATGTCTGCCGACAGACTCGAAAGGCGCACCACACCCCGGAGCCAGCCGAACGGACTCGGCAGCACCTCCGTCGTACAGGAACTGGTCGACGACTTCTACATGCGGGATGGAAGACCGATCAGCAACACAACCTTCCTGCCCGCCTCCAATCTCTATTCCGAGACAGGATTCAGCAATTACAACGGAGTTTCGGTATTCAACATGTATATCAACCGGGAGCCGAGGTTCTACAACACCGTCTTCTTTGCCGGCAGGAAATGGCATATTTCAAACAGTCCGATCTACTTCCATGTAGGATCGCCCAACGACCGGAGCGGACAGTCCCCACTCAATGGGTACATCATGTACAAACGCCTCAACCGACGGGTGTTCCTGAACAGTCCGGGCGTCGTGAATATCTTCCGGCCTTCCATCGTCTTCCGCCTCGCAGAATTCTATCTGCTGCATGCAGAAGCACTCAATGAAGTGAATCCCGGTAATCCGGATGTCCTCAGATATGTGAATATGGTCAGGAAAAGAGCCGGTATCCCCAATTTGGAAACCATCAATCCCGCGATTTCCGGTAATAAGGATCTGCAGCGACTGGCGATCCAGCGCGAAAGCCGGATCGAACTGGCCACCGAAGGTCAGCGATATTTCGACGTGCGTCGTTGGATGATCTGCGAACGGGCCGATGGAAGACAGGGCGGCGATTTCTTCGGGATGGATATGAATGGCAACGCCACGACCTTCTTCACCCGTGCGAAATTCCAGAACAGGGTCTTCGAACGTAAACTTTACCTTTACCCCGTGCCTTTCGTGGAAATGCAAAAAAGCAAACTCCTCGTACAGAATCCCGGCTGGTAAAACATTTTCTGATGGGAGTTGCCTGACATTTAATGTGAGGCAACTCCCATTTATATGAAAGATCGTCAATCCCCATGCGCTACGTCAATGTCTGTTCAACCATGACCAAGATCAATCCCTTCATGTCTTTGATTTGTGTACTGTCCATCAGCCTGATGGCCTGCGCCAAGCAGTCAGGTGCCACGCTGGCAGAAACGCAACTATCCATCAGCACTTCTTCGCTCGTGTTTTCTGAAAAAGATAGTGCGCAATCGGTCCGAATTTCAACCAATGCAGGAAACTATGAGATCGTAGTGCCCTCCGGCATCACCTGGTGCAACATCCAGAAGACCGGCAACGATCTGCGCATCGGTGTGACGGGCATGACATCGGCGCTGTCCCAACGAAACACGGTCGTCACCGTCATCGCCGGCAGCGGCAGCCAAAAGGTCGAAAAAACCATCACGGTATCACAAAGCCGGGTGTGGAAGCTCGTATGGGAGGATGATTTCAACACAGACGGTCCGGTCAGCAGCGAAAAATGGACCCTGGTGACCAAGGGTACGCCCGACTGGAAGAAATACATGACCCCTTCAGATGAACTGGCCTTTGTACAAGGAGGTAATCTCATCCTGAAAGCCCGTAAGACCGCCACGAGCTACGAAACCTCCGGCATCACTTCTGCAAACAAATACCATTTCAAATACGGAAAGGTAGAGGTCAGGGCCAAACTCTGTGCCGGACAGGGTACCTGGCCCGCCATCTGGATGATGCCGCAGCAATCCGTCTACGGAGGCTGGCCCAAAAGCGGAGAGATCGACATCATGGAACACCTCAATCACGAAACCAAGGTCTGGCAGGTGATCCATAGTCATTATGTCGACAATCTCGGCATCAAGAACGATCCGCCCTACAGCTCGACCGCTCCCTTCACCGTGGGTAGTTTCAATACGTATGGCATCGAATGGTTCCCGGAACGGATCGACTTCCTGGTGAATGGCGCCGTTACCTTCAGCTACCCTAAAAAAGCCAACCTGCCTGCAGACCAGCTGCAATGGCCCTTTGACCAGTCATTTCACCTGATCCTGAATCTCGCACTTGGTGGATCATGGGTCGGGGCGATCAATGACGCCATCCTGCCTGTGCAGACGGAGATCGATCATGTCAAGGTGTTTGCGCTGGCGCAGTATTGAAAACAGTGAATGAGATTTTTAGCCCCAGCCTTTTTAGTGCACTCAATACGTCATTACCTGATGCCTCGGCCATGGGTCTGATTTACTGATGTCTGGAAGGCATTGGATCTGAAAATAGGCCACTATGACTGGACTTGGTCGAGTCAGGAAATGGATATTTATCGCCCGGGAACCCATCCCTTCGACGAACCGGTCAGTTCAGCAATTTCTCCAAATCAGTGTAGAAGCTTTCGTCTTCACCCACGAAGCGGTGAAGTATTTTGCCCTCAGGACTGAGAATGATCTTGGTAGGATATCCGGCCACGTTATACTTTAAGATGATGTCGTCTGACTTCACATTCAGCACGTGATGCCATCCATACTCGGGTTTGTCTTTTAGGAACTTCCTCCATCGGCCACCACCATCAGACTCCTGCGCAATGCCTACGATCTCCATCCTTCCCTTGTACTTGTCCAGCATTTGCTTCATGCGGGGCATACCGGCAATACAGGGGCCACACCAGGTGCCCCAGAAATCAATGACGACGTAGCGACCTCTGAACGATGCCAGGGAGAACAGAGAACTGTCGGGCGTGTTGCGCGACTCAATGGCAGGCGCGAGCTTTCCGATACGCGTCTGCTCGATACCCATGACACGACTGGCAACCTCCCGGTAATATGGGTTGTCTGAAAGACTGACCTGAAGGCTTCGGAAAGCCTTGATGGCTTCCTCTGGCTCTACCTGTGTTCGTATCATCATGTCCGACAACAGCCATGCGGAGGCTGGAGAAGATGGATGCGATAACAGGAATGCCTTTTTCGCGACCATCGTGCGGGCATCAAGCTGTGCAATGGTATCCTTCATCCGGGCGATGGCAACGCTGTCGGTGACCTCTTTATTTCCAATGCGGACGCTGAGGTTGACAGCCTGGTTCTGCAACCGGTTAATGCTCCTGGTAAGTGTGCCAAGATCGATGTTGGCAGGGTCTCCGGAAGGATAAGCATCCACCATGTCGGTGATCGAACCTTCAACAACTACGTCCGCTCCGGGAAACAGGAAGAATTGGAAGAGGGAAGACTTGACCGGGTAGTAACCCCTTCCCACCCTTTTGACAACACGTTCGACATTTGGGGAAAGTGTCACATAAGAAAAGGAACGAACAGGACCTGAATGCTGGAAGCTGCCATCCTTCACCGGTATGCTGTCTCGCAGATATCCGCCCGGCGCGGAAGCATCCTGGATATTGAGATACATCATCCTGGTATCGAGTCCGCTGACGGTCCCACGGATCCGGTATGTACCTTCCTGGGCATGAGCAAATACAACGGACAACAACATGAAACCGATCGATGCCTTTCGAAATGTGCTTAACATAGTGATAGGTTTTGGAGATTCATAAAAGAGAACGGATCATGAGTTCAAGCGTCTGTTCATTATCCTGATCGATCCGGAAATTGGCGAAAACAATATTCCCTTCCTTATCGATCAAAAAATTGGT
>CANHUK010000098.1 GCA_947463755.1 Chitinophagaceae bacterium | reverse complement strand
TGAGGTCTGTAATGACCGTGGCGTCCGGCGTCACGCCCTGAAGGATCTGGTAGCCGATCAAAAAGACCAGCACCAGGCCATAGACCCAGTAAATATTGAAACGGGGGCCTTTCCGCGAGGATTCCTCGTTGCCATCGGTGGACGGTCGGTTGAACCTCGATGATTGCCTTCCCTTGCTGTTTTCTTGTCTTGACATATGTTTCGTGCCTACAGTGTGATGGTGTAGATCAGGTTTATAACGTTCGGAGCGGAATTATAGTTTGTCGGCCCGCCGTCCGGCGCCGCGCTTCAGCGGCTTCACCGGATCCGTCGACAGGGCCGGAGGCTCATCCTGGTGTTCTTCCGAGGCGGCATCGCTCCACATTTCCTCAAGCCGGTAGAACTTCCGCGTTTCAGGCAGGAAGACATGAACGACCACGTTTACAAAATCCACGATGACCCATTGGTTTGCACCATACCCCTCATCATGGTAGGCCACTTCACCGCATTCCCGTCGGACGGTTTCACGCACATATTCTGCAATGGCTCTCACCTGCGTGGTCGACCCTGCTTCACAGATGATGAAGAAATCTGCAACAGCCTCCGGTATCTTGCGGAGGTCCATGGAGATCAGATGCTCCCCCTTCTTGTCCAGGATGGCTTGGATGATGACTTTTAGGATCTTGCTCCCCCGGTTCAAACGCGCCACGCGCTTCGGTGCTGTTTCGGGGAGGACGGATGTGGATGTCAATTCAGTGTGGTTTGTATTAGGCTTCTTGTTGGAACTTGCCGTTGTGAACGCCCGAGAGCTGCGGACGACAGGAAAGCCGGCCGGCACAACAACCTATTTCTTGTCTTACTATTGTACGAAATTACGGAATAAAAAGCACACCTGCCACCATGCAACGGATCGGCATCCCATTCAAAATCATCGGTTCCGTCGACTCCACCAATCGGCTGGCCCTGGAAGAGGGACAAGAAGGGAGATCGGCTTCCGGCGCGGTCTTTTTCGCCCTTGAACAGACGGCGGGGAAGGGCCAGCGGGGAAGGACGTGGGCTTCTGAACCGGGACTGAACATCATGATGAGTGTACTTATCGAGCCGGATGGACTGGAAGATGCCGGGCTGTTCGGACTGAGCTGCGCCGCGGCACTGGCCGCCACTGACCTGTTCGGCAGGCACGCCGGAGAGGAGACCGCCATCAAATGGCCCAATGACATTTACTGGCGCGACCGGAAAGCGGGCGGAATACTCATCGAGAACAGCATGCGCGGCCCGGAGTGGCGCAGATCTGTCATTGGATTCGGGATCAACATCAATCAGACGGTGTTCGAATCCGATCTCCCGAACCCGGTATCGCCTCGTCAGATCACCGGAAAGACCTTCGATCCCATCGCCCTGGCCCGTGAACTTTGCGCAGCGCTCGAACTGCGGCTCGGACAACTTGCAGAGACGGGACTTACGCCACTGCTCGGATCCTACGAAGAGCGCCTTTATGGCCGTGGCAGATGTTTTCGCTTCCGAAAGGGAGATACCACCTTCGCAGCGGTGGTGCAGGGCGTCGATGCAGAGGGACGGCTCATCACCGAAAACGGACAGGTTCAAAGGCATCGTTTTGGCGACATCTCCTGGCTGGGACCAGTCTGACGTTGTCTCAGGATGGTGCATGAGGAATATGACGAACGAAGCGGCCCGGGGGTTGCATCCACGTGCCGAAACCATCAACCCATGGCTTTCACTGCATCAAGGATCTCCTGCGCATGCTCCTTCGCCCTGGGCTTACCGAAGATCTTGGAGATCACCCCCTGCTCATCGATCAGAAACGTTGTCCTGAGCAGACCCATATATTTTTTCCCATACATCTGCTTTTCGCCCCAGACCTCGTATTGCTCGATGATCTTCCGGTCAGTGTCAGCGATCAGCCGGAACGGCAGTCCCTGCTTCGAGATGAATTTCAGGTGGCTCTGTGCGTTGTCCGGACTGACACCGACGACGTCGATGCCTGCGGCGGCGAGTTCCTGATGGTGATCGCGCAGGTTGCAGGCCTGGGTCGTACAGGTAGGCGTCGCATCCTGGGGATAGAAATAAAGTATCAGTTTTCTGCCCTTGAAATCGGCCAGGGATATGGGATTGCCGTCCTGGTCTTGTCCCAGGAAAGCCGGGGCCTTGGTACCTTCAGTCAACATGTTCCAATGATTTAGCGATGGAAAACAACGCTTCGGGTGGTTTTGTTCCCGGCCTCGTCTTCCGCAGTGACGGTCAGGGTATGTCTGCCGGGGGGGCAGCGCCGGTCGAAGCGGTAGGAGAACGTGTTGCCGCGACGGGCGCATTTTATCCAGGCGCCGTCGATCTCGGCGCGCAGACTGCGGATCATCGGGTGGTTATCGACGGCCGAAAAGGACAGGGATGGTCTTGACCCCACATGGGTGCCGTCCTGTAGTCCGTAGAAAGTGATCGCAGGCGGAACCAGGTCGGCCTCCAGACGAAAACTGCCGAAATCGCGCCAGGAGGCCGAAAATCCATCCTTCTCCGGGGTCGCCTTGCGCACCTGACGGATGCCACGGGTGACCTTGCTGATCAGCATACGTTCTCTCAATTCGGGCGGAACGGGTCTGGTCGGGCGGATCCTGAGGGTAAAAAGATCGTGCACCGGGATGGCCTGTCGCATGATCTCGAACACCGGGGAATAGCTTGTGCCGGAAGCCTCGCCGGGCAGCCTGCGCACTTCGAGCCGGGCGGAATCGTAAAGGGCCCGGTCGCTGAGGACCACTTGAAGATCGTCGGTATCGATGATGCCGTATTGGCCCGGGCGAAGGCGGTCTTCCACCGAAGGTAAGGGCGGCTGGATGCGTTGCCCGCGCTGAATGGAGAAGCGGGCCACCGAGCGGTTGCCATCGACATCCAGGACTTCCAACCGGAAATCGTGACGGGCGGTATCTTCGAGTGACAGGTAGTGACGGCCATCGGCGTGGACATGGATGGCGGAGCGGTCGCCAGGCAGCGGAAGCAGGAACTGCAACCAGGGCCCACCGGCCAGGCGATGGGCATGGTCGATGTGTGCATTGAGATACCTCGTTTCGTCGTATCCGATGCTGTCGATGCGGAAGCCTCCCACCAGCCTGCCCCCGTCATATAATCGGGTTTCGAAGATCCCATTTGCGTTCGGCGTTCCGCTCATCCGGTCGGTCGCCTGCAACGCCAGGGTGATCCTGTCGGTATTCACCCGGATCACACCCGGAACGGTCCATACACCGCCTGCTTTCCTGAGCGTATGGATGGCCGGAGTCTGTTCGTAAGTACTCCGATGCCGGTCATAGACGGCGATGCGGAAAAGATCGGGCGGGACGTTATCCGGGATGGGAAAGTTGAAGCGCAGCGGATTCAGGCATTTCTCGGTAGCGGTCTCCCGGATCTCAAAATGTACATGCGGACCGGCCGATGCGCCGGTATTGCCGCTGAGACCGATGAACTGCCCGCGCTTTACCGGAAAAAGTCCCGGCGGAACGGGCAGGTCCACTGCCCAGGACTCCCGCTGATACTGCATGTCGTCGATCCATGCCTCCAGGGCTTCGGTAAAGCCGTTCATGTGCGCATACAGCGTGGTCGTACCATTCGGATGGTCTACGTAGATGGCATTACCAAATCCTCCGGCTTCTATCTTTATCCTCGAAACATACCCGTCAGCCGGCGCATACACCGGAAGATCTTCACGCCGGAGCGTAAACAGGTCGAGGCCCATGTGAAAATGATTGGGACGCATCTCCCCGAAATTGGCGTTGAGCCTCGGCTCTATCCGAAGGGGATAGGAGAAGTAGGCCGTCCGGCCAGACTGCGCGTCCGATACGGAAGGGACCCCTGCCTGAAAAAGTAACAGGAGAAAAGTCAGCGATCTCATCATGGGGGCGGATGTAAGCATTCCTGCAAAATTAGGACAGGGATCCGGAATGGGTGATCAGGGAAACACCTTCGGCCGGATTCCGGGGAACCCGGGATGGGCCGGGTCGTTATCCGGTGACACAAGATTACCGCATTCACGGATGAATTGTGCAGAAGGCATTGGAGATTAACTTATAGCGATTACCTTTGTGACCCGGGATTTCCCGGTTTTTTTATATCCGGAACAACCAAATCCCCTCCTTCAGACTATGCCCCAAGATCATTCCATTCGGACGGTACTGATCATCGGTTCTGGTCCCATCATCATCGGACAGGCCTGTGAATTCGACTACTCCGGCTCCCAGGCGGCCAGAAGCCTCCGGGAGGAAGGCGTAAAGGTCATCCTCATCAACAGCAATCCGGCTACGATCATGACGGACCCGATGATGGCCGACCGCGTGTATCTGCTGCCGCTGACCGCCGACAGCATCGAACAGATCCTTTCCGAAAACCAGATCGATGCCGTGCTCCCCACCATGGGCGGGCAGACTGCGTTGAACCTGGCCAAGGAAGCCGAAGAACTGGGTCTGTGGGAACGCTTCAACGTCCGCCTGATCGGTGTCGACATCAAGGCGATCGATAAAGCGGAAGACCGCGAACAGTTCCGCCAATGGATGATACGCATGGGCATCCAGGTGGCTCCCGCCAAAACTGCCAACTCTTTCCTTGAGGGTAAAGAATTCGCCCAGGAGATCGGGTTCCCGCTGGTGATCCGCCCCTCCTTCACACTCGGCGGAACGGGTGGCGGATTCGTCCACAGCAAGGAGTTCCTCGATGAGGCACTGAACCGCGGACTCACGGCTTCGCCCATCCACGAAGTGCTTGTGGAGAAGGCTGTGCTGGGTTGGAAAGAATTCGAACTTGAGCTGCTGCGCGACTCGAACGATAATGTTGCCATCATCTGTACCGTCGAGAACTTCGACCCGATGGGTGTGCATACGGGCGATTCCGTCACGGTAGCGCCGGCCATGACCCTCAGCGATACTGCGTTCCAGCTGATGCGCAATACGGCCATCCGCATGATGCGAGACCTCGGCAACTTCGCCGGTGGCTGTAACGTTCAGTTCGCCCTCAACCCGGAAACGGAAGAGATCATCGCCATCGAGATCAACCCGCGCGTGAGCCGATCCTCCGCCCTCGCCTCCAAAGCCACCGGATATCCGATCGCCAAGATCGCCGCCAAACTCGCCCTGGGCTTCTCGCTTGATGAGCTGAAGAACCAGATCACCAAGACCACTTCCGCCTATTTTGAACCCGCGCTGGACTACGTTATCGTAAAGGTGCCGCGCTGGAACTTTGATAAATTCAAGGGCGCCAACGATACCCTCGGACTTCAGATGAAATCCGTTGGCGAAGTGATGGCCATCGGCAGAAGTTTCGCGGAGGCCATTCAGAAAGCCTGTCAGAGCCTCGAGAACAACGCGGTGGGACTGGGATACTACGGCAAGAACCAAATGCAGCCGGAACAGATCCTGGAATATTTGAAGACTCCGAAATGGGATCGCATCTTCCGCATCAAAGATGCCCTGATGATGGGTATCAGCGTGAAGAGTATTTTCCAGGCAACTTATATCGACCGCTGGTTCATCTTCGAGATCCAGAAGATCGTCAACCTGGAGAAAGAGATCGCCAGACATAAACTGGACACCTTGCCCATGGAATTGCTGCGTGAAGCCAAGCACATGGGCTTCAGCGACGAACAGATCTGCAAGATCATGCAGCATGGCACGGAAGATGAGGTCTACGAAAAGCGCAAGGCGGCGGGCATCACCCGCGTCTACAAGATGGTGGACACTTGCTCTGCAGAGTTCGAGGCCAAGACCCCTTATTTCTACAGCACCTTCGAGCGCGGCGGCATCAATGAAAGCAAGGTGACCGACAAGAAGAAGATCGTCGTGCTCGGCAGCGGTCCCAACCGTATCGGGCAGGGCATCGAATTCGACTATTGCTGCGTGCACGGGCTGCTGGCCATCAAGGAGTGCGGCTATGAGGCGATCATGGTCAACTGTAACCCTGAGACCGTGTCTACCGACTTTGACATGGCCGACAAGCTCTATTTTGAGCCTGTCTTCTGGGAACATCTGTGGGAGATCATCGAACATGAAAAGCCGGAAGGCGTCATCGTTCAATTGGGCGGTCAGACGGCCCTCAAACTCGCGGAAAAGCTTCATAACAAAGGCGTCCGTATCATAGGTACATCCTTCGACAGCATGGATATCGCTGAAGACCGCGGTCGTTTCAGCGACATGCTCAAGGAACTCGGCATTCCCTACCCGAATTATGGTACCGCCAACACGGTCGATGAGGCCATCGCCGTGGCCAACAAGGTGGGATACCCCGTGCTGGTGCGCCCTTCCTACGTACTGGGTGGCCAGCGCATGCGGATCGTCATCAACGACGAGGAGCTGGAAAGCGCCGTGGTCAGCCTGTTGAAGCATCTGCCGGATAACAAGATCCTGATCGATCATTTCCTGGACCGCTGCCAGGAAGCAGAGATCGATGCGATCTTCGACGGAGAGCATTTCCATGTGATGGGTGTGATGGAAC
>CANHUK010000097.1 GCA_947463755.1 Chitinophagaceae bacterium | reverse complement strand
GATGAAGGAATGGATCTTTTGGCTGTCGGAGATCGATGCCGTAGCCGCTGCCTTTGGGGCCTGGCGTGGCGATCGTCGGGTGTTCGCCCTGGAGGGGGACATGGGGGCGGGCAAGACCACGCTGGTGCATGCGATCTGCCGGGCGATGGGGGTGAAGGAGGTGATGAGCAGTCCCACCTATTCGCTGGTGAATCGTTACGCTGCCGATACCGGTGCAGAGATCCTGCACATGGACCTGTACCGGCTGGCGGATGCCGGGGAGGCACTGGATGCCGGGATCGGGGAGGATCTGGAATCGGGGGCGGTTTGTTTTGTGGAATGGCCTTCGAGATCGCCCGAGTTGCTGCCGGACGATACCACGACCTTGCAATTGGATGTGCTGGAGGACGGAAGGCGTCACCTGTTTGTCCGAGACCGCTGATAATGAATTATCTTGTGTTCAAACCTTGAGCATGTCATCCGGTAAGCCTTTCATCAGTTCCTCCATCAGCTATGAGACCCTGGAGGAAACCCTTGACATCAGGCCGGGCGGTGATTCCCTGATGATCGGGATCCCTCGTGAGGAAGCCTTTCAGGAAAACAGGATCGCGCTGAGCCCCGAGGCGGCGGCCGTGCTGGCCAGCAACGGGCACCGTGTGGTGGTCGAGCACCGGGCCGGTGAGGGCGCACAGTATACGGATAAGGACTACAGCGAGGCCGGGGCCCGCATCGCTTATGATAAGAAGGAAGTCTTCGAGTGCGGGATGATCATCAAGTCGGCGCCGGTGAGCGATATGGAACTTGACCTTCTGCAGTACAACCAGACGATCATTTCACCCATCCATCTGCCTGTGATGCGTCAGCATATCCTGGAGCGCATGATGGAGCGCCGGATCACCGCGTTGTCGTTCGAGAACCTGAAGGACGATTCGGGCCACAATCCCATCGTGCGGAGCATGAGTGAGCTGGCCGGCAGTGCAGTGATGCTTATTGCCGCGCAATATCTCGGGGATACCCGTCAGGGGCGCGGGGTACTGCTCGGGGGGATCTCAGGTATTCCGCCGACGAAGGTGATCATCATCGGTGCGGGCATCGTGGGTGAGTATGCTGCCCGGACGGCACTGGCGGTCGGCGCCAGTGTGAAGGTCTTCGATAACAATATCTACCGGCTGAAACGCCTGCAAAATAATATGGGTACGCGGCTCTGGACCTCTGTGATCGAGCCGGGCATCCTCGCCAAGCAGCTGAAGACCTGTGATGTGGCGGTGGGTGCCCTGTCATCGGCCGGAGGGCGGACCCCGATCGTTGTCACCGAGGAGATGGTGTCGCGCATGCGCCGTGGGAGCGTGATCGTGGATGTGAGCATCGACCGGGGTGGTTGTTTCGAGACATCAGAGGTCTGCTCACACGAGCATCCGGTCATCGTGAAGTTTGGCGTGCAGCACTATTGCGTACCGAACATCCCTTCGCGCTTCGCCCGCACTGCCTCCCAGGCGATCAGTAATGTGCTGATGCCGTTGCTGCTGGAGATCGGGGATTCCGGGGGACTGGAGCACCTGGTCTGGCACAAGTTCAATATCCGGTCGGGGATCTATCTGTTCAAGGGAGCGCTGACAAATGTCCATCTCAGCGAGCGGTTTGGTCTGAAGTACACTGACCTGAACCTGCTGATCGCCAGTCAGCGCTGACCGGGGTCATTTCTTCCAGGCGTCCATCGACAGGATGGTGTCTGCGCCCTCATATTCCGTTTCATCATTGCTGGCGATGACAACGATGCGACCTTCGGTGCAGGTCGCCAGGAGTGTTTGGTACAGGGCGATGCCTGTTTTATCGAGATTGGTGCAGGGCTCGTCGAGCAGGAGCAGGGCCGTGTCTGCAAAGAAGGCTTGTGCGAGTTTCAGTCGTTGTTTCATCCCGCTGCTGTAGTGCCTGACCTGCTTGTCTGCAGCTTTCTGTAATCCCACCGCTTCGAGGATGGAGGCTGGTGTGTGTTCGTCGCGCAGGGGTTTGAAGCCCTGGTGAAAGCGCAAACTTTCCATACCCGTCATCTCCTCGATCACTTCGAGGTAGGGTGCGCAGAAGGATATCTCCCGATAGGCGGTATCTTCTTCCAGGGCTTTTCCCTGGTTTTCGATGCTTCGGCTGCCTTCGCTGGGTGTGATCATACCGCCGATGAGCTGCAGGAGTGTCGACTTTCCGGAGCCGTTGTGACCGGTGAGGGCATAGCGCCGGCCTGCGTGGATCTCGAGGTCCACATGTCTGAAGATCCAGTCGCGGTTGAACCGCTTTCCGGCATCATTCAGACACATCCTCATCGATGGTATTTTTGGTATGCCGCTTGATGATCCCGCGTCCGCTTTCCCGGATGAAGGTGACGATCTCGTCGCGTTCGTCGGTGACGGGGAATTCCTCTTCGATGTATTGCAGGGCCTGTGTGGTGTTCATGCCCTTATTGTAGATGTGGCGGTAGATGTCCATGATGTGGTTGATGGTCTCCACCGTGAATCCCTTGCGTTTAAGGCCGACGGAGTTCACACCGGCATAGCTGAGGGGCATGCGGCCGGCCTTGATGTATGGCGGCACATCTTTGCGGACGAGGGAACCGCCGGCCACGAAGGCGTGCTGGCCGATGTTCACGAACTGGTGTACGGCACACATGCCTGCGAGTATCGCGTGGTTGCCGACGGTCACGTGGCCGGCTACCTGTGTATTGTTGCTGAGTATACAGTTGTCGCCGATCTTACAATCGTGTGCGATATGGGTGTAGGCCATGATCAGACAGTTCTGCCCGACGACGGTCTTCCACCGGTCGCTCGTACCCCGGTGTATGGTCACGAATTCTCGTATGGTGGTATTATCGCCGATCTCCACGGTGGTGACTTCCCCGTTGAATTTCAGGTCCTGCGGGATGGCAGAAAGCACGGCTCCCGGGAATATCCGGCAGTTCTTCCCGATGCGGGCCCCTTCCATGATGGTGACATTACTACCGATCCAGGTTCCTTCGCCGATCTCCACGTTCTGATGGATGACGGTGAACGGGTCGATCTTGACATTGGTCGCCACTTTGGCGTTGGGATGGATGTATGTGTGCGGATGGATCATGCGCGGGGTGTTGTTTATTGTATGCCGGGGTCCGGTTGACGTGGCCTCTGTCAGCCTCTTTTGACAAGTTGTGCCATCAGATAAGCTTCGGTCGTGATCTTGTTGCCTACATAAACCGTGCCGTGCATTTCGCATATGCCCCTTCTGATCGGTCCGAGCAGTTCAAGTTTAAGCAGCATGGTATCTCCGGGCACGACTTTCTGCTTGAATTTGCAGTTGTCGATCTTCACGAAATAGGTGTCGTATTCTCCGGGGGGGAGGGTGTTGATGGCGAGGATGCCACCTGTCTGCGCCAGGGCTTCCACCTGCAGGACGCCCGGCATGACCGGGTTTCCGGGGAAATGTCCGGTGAAGAAAGGTTCGTTGAAGGTGACATTCTTCAGCCCTACGATGTGGGTGTCAGAGAGTTCGAGGATCTTGTCGACCAGCAGGAATGGGTAACGGTGTGGCAGTTTCTTCTCGATCTGCTGGGTGGTGAACACCGGTTGCTGGGTCGGGTCGTACACCGGCACGTCCTTTACGTGCTTGTTCTTCCGGATATACTGTTTGATCAGCTTGGCGAATTCAACGTTGGAGAAGTGTCCGGGTCGGTTGGCGATGATATGCGCCTTGATCGGATAGCCGATGAGGGCGAGGTCGCCGACGACGTCGAGCAGTTTGTGGCGGGCGGGTTCGTTGGGGAAGCGGAGTTCCAGGTTGTTGAGGTAACCTTCGCTTTTCACTTCGATGCGATCCTTGCCGAAGGCTTTGGCCAGGCGGCTCATTTCTTCTTCGGTCACGGGCTTGTCGACGACAACAATTGCGTTGTTGATATCTCCGCCTTTGATCAGGTTATGGTCCAGCAGCGCTTCCAGTTCGTGCAGGAAGCAGAAGGTGCGGCAGGGTGCGATCTCGGACTTGAAGTCCCGGATCGATTTCAGTCCTGCGTGCTGGGTGCCGAGGACGGGGCTGTTGAAATCGATGAGGGTGGTCACCTTATATTCGGTGGCGGGCATGGCCACGAGTTCTACCCGCTTTCCTTCATTGTGATAGGTGATGTTGGTATCGATCGAATACCAGTTCTTGGCGGCATCCTGTTCGAAAACGCCGGCTTCATCGATGATCTCGACGAAGGGTTGTGAGCTGCCATCGATGATGGGGATCTCGGGGCCGTTAACTTCGATCAGGCAGTTGTCGACGCCCATGCCAACGAGTGCGGCGAGGATGTGTTCAACGGTGCTGACGCGCGCGCCGTTATCTTCCAGGGTCGTGCCCCTGGAGGTATCTGTGACCAGTTCGCAATCGGCTTTCACCACCGGTTGTCCGGGCAGGTCGATCCGTTTGAACTGAATTCCAAAACCCGGGTTGGCAGGGTTCAGGGTCATGTCCACGTTGATGCCCGTATGCAGTCCGGTTCCGGAGATGCTGATGGAGCTCTTAAGGGTGTGCTGAAGGTCGGGATTGAAGCCTGGCTCCATGTCCTGTAAGGTTTTTAGGGCGCAAAGATAATTCATTTATCAGGTAGGGAGCGTGCTTTCCCTGTGGCCGGCCGGTATCGGGGTCTTTCACTCCGATCCAGCGTCATGGTTTTCCGGTCGATCAGACGTCGGCATGGCGCAGTTGCTGCACCAGGTTTTCGAGTTCCTGCATGCGTCTTTCGAGTTCGGGCAGATGCCTGACGAGGGCCTGGGTGCGCAGCGAGGCCTTGTAATCAAAGGCCGGTGTTCCGTTCAGTGCGGTATTGGGTGTCTTGATGGCCTTGGTGACCCCGCTTTGTCCGTTGATCCTGGTTCCTTCGGCGATGGTGATGTGTCCTGCGATGCCGGCCTGCCCGCCGATCTGCACATGATCGCCGATCTTGGTGCTGCCGCTGATGCCGGCCTGGGCGGCGATGACGTTATTCCGGCCCACTTCCACGTTGTGTGCGATCTGTATGAGATTGTCGAGCTTGGAACCCTGCCGGATGATGGTCGAGCCCATCGTTGCCCGGTCGATGCAGGCATTTGCACCGATCTCTACGCGGTCTTCCAACACTACGTTGCCGATCTGTGGCACTTTGTGATAGGTTCCGTCGGCCTGGGGTGCGAATCCGAACCCGTCGCTTCCAATGACAGTGCCCGCATGGACGATCACATGATCTCCGATCACGCAGTCGTGGTAGATCTTCACCCCCGGGTGTATGACCGTATTGTTGCCTATGCGGACATTCCGTCCCAGGTACACCTGCGGATGGATCTTTGAATCGTTGCCGATGGTCACATGGTCTGCCAGGTATGCGAAGGCGCCGACATAGACCCGTTCGCCGAGGATGGCGGTGGGGGCGATGTGGCTGGGCTGTTCGATGCCGCTGAGCTGGAGCGCAATGATATCCTGGTACGCAGACAGGAGGCGGGCGAAGGCCGAATAGGCATCCGGCACCCGGATGAGGGTGGCATTGACCGGCGATCTCAGCTCCAGGGTTTCATTCACGATGATGACGGAGGCGCCGGTGGTGTAGAGGTATTCTTCGTATTTCGGGTTGGCGAGGAAGGCCAGCTGACCGGCGACGGCCTCTTCTATCTTGGAGAATGCGGAGACCTGGGTGGCGGGATCTCCTTCTACCCTGCCGGTGATGATGGAGGCTATCTGAGCTGCGCTGAATTGCATGTGTGTCTGGGTTGGGGCCTTTATTGCTGATGGAACGCGGGGTACTCAACCCAGCCGGTATCTGTCGTTCATCGGTTCAGTGGACCGCTTGTGGCGATGCCATCTGGTATAGACGCAAAAAGTTGTTCAAAGGTTGGCCGGAAAGTAGCAAAGGTAGAATTTTTTCACGGGTTGGGACAGGGTCTGGTGGATGAGTGCATGATCGACCTGGGAGATATCGCGCACGGATCCGTCGCGGAACAGGATGTCGATCCGCTCGTCGTTTGGATTGTACAGGCGGTTGACGGCGGTGCCGGTGAAGGCCAGGTACTGGACCTCTTCATCTCCGATACGCAGTGTTCGTTTCAGGCTTTCCTGCATGGCGGCGAGTTCGCTTTCCGGCACGGGTTCTGACTGGAGCCTGAGCTTGAAGAGTTTGCGGTCGAGCAATGCCTGGCAGAGGATGGCCAGGACCCGGTCGGGGTGGAAGCTCCACTGTTTGATGGCTACGATCACGTCGGCGTCGTCGAGCCGGCAGAATTCGGCCAGATGTCTGGCCGGATCCAGCGGTTCTTTCCGGAAAAGGAAGAGTCCGAGTGCATCCGAACGGCGGACTTCTGTATCTCCGGCTGCCGCCAGTGCACGTGCCCGCTCGAAGATGCGGACAAGTACCACTTCGGCGCTGATGACGGTCTTGTGGAGGTATACCTGCCAGTACATCAGCCGGCGGGCGACCAGGAATTTCTCGATCGAATAAATGCCCTTCTCCTCTACCATGAGCATGTCATCGTGAACAGTGAGCATCTTCAGGATCCG
>CANHUK010000096.1 GCA_947463755.1 Chitinophagaceae bacterium | reverse complement strand
CATCGTGATGCAGCTTCAGCTTGCCAAGCAGATACATGCCCAACAGTCCGAAAATGACGATCCATAGACTTAGAAAAACCTCCCGGTCCAGGATTCGCCAACCCTTCACCAGGTCTGCATTGGAGAGGAACTTCAACGCCAGCGCCAGTTCCAGAAATCCCAGGGTGACCTTCACCGCATTCAGCCAGCCGCCCGCCTTTCCCAATATGTTCAGCTTGCTCGGAAAGAAGGCGAACAAGGCAAAAGGAAGTGCCAGCGCTATCGAAAAACCAAGCATACCCACCAGCGGACCCAGATAACTGCCCTTGGCAGCCAGCACCAGCAAATTTCCGATGATGGGTCCGGTGCAGGAAAAGGAAACCAGGACCAGCGTCAGCGCCATGAAAAAGATACCAATGAAACTGGTCGTACCGGCCCGGGCATCAGAACGATTCATCCAGGAAGAAGGCAGATTGATCTCAAAAGCCCCGAGAAACGAGATCCCGAAGATCAGGAACAGCGCGAAAAACACCAGGTTGGCGATCCAGTTCGTTGCCAGATTATTTAACGCAGCCGGGCCAAAGACCAGCGTGATCAGGAAACCCAGGAGGGTAAAGATGATCACGATCGAGGCAGCATAGTACATGGCGTTGCGGATGCCTTGCGCCCGGTTCGTGCTCCGCTTCGTAAAAAAGCTGACCGTTACCGGGATCATCGAATACACACAAGGTGTCAGCAAGGCCAGTAATCCACCACCGAAGGCGGCCAGGAAGATCCACCACAACGAACGGCCACCCACCGGCGAAGTCTCCGAAGAACCGGCCACCGGGGCGATCTCGAAGCGAAATCGCTCCGCGCCATTCAGGAATTCATCCGCGCGCTTGTACATGAAACGCAACTCACCCTTCAGCACCACACTATCCCCGGATGATATCCTGACGTCCTGACGCCAACGCACGGAATCCTGATGGAAAAAGGTCAGTGCCTCCAGGGCAGCATCGCGCTCCTGCACCGGTTCTGTGACGGAAGACAACTTACCTGTGACATATCCACGGGAGGCACTGTCGAACTCGATCTCCGAATACAACACATCCTGGCCCTGGGGGAGTCGATAGATCCTCGTACCGGAAGGGGCCTTCACATCGAAATACAGTCGGACCGTAGAGTCATTCAGCCGCTCCTTTTCAAAACTGACCACCGGCGCTTCCTGCGCCCATACATCTGCAGAGATCCCCGCCGCCAGGAGCAGCAAGGACAATATCTTTCGCCTCATGAAAGCAAATTGATAGGGTTTACTGAAGGTTCAGCGAGAATCGCTGGGTCGCCGGCGGAAGACACTCCGTGTCATTACACATCATGAATTCGATCGTCCCGCTGATATTGGTCTTGACCTTACCCTTGACCATAACCTCCTGGACAAAGGTTACTTCGTTCGAAAACTGCTTGACATTTACGCCGAACAGCTTCTCATAATGATTTTCGAGTTTGCCGACCTCTTTGACCGGACCGGATAGCGTTACCAGCGGATTTTTTGTGAATGCTACACTTGTAGGTATCGGACCACCTTCCGGGGTATGCTGAGAATAGATATGCCATCCCTTCTCCAGCACCGCCTTCATACTGACCACATACTTGCCGGCTCCGGCGGCCTTCACGGATTGCGTCCACTTGACCGGATTCCTGACCTGGGCCTTCGCCGTGGACATGCTGAATGCCAGTGAAAGGAGCAATGACAACCTGAACAGATGAGAACGAATCATATTTCCTCGTTTGAATAAAGCAAAAGTAATCTTTTGGAACGATGAGATCTGTGACTTTCAACACGTTGAGACCCAGGACGATTGAAATCAGCCAACAGCAGCGTCCGGACTTATGTGAGGTAAAACTCAAACGCCCCTGGAAAGAGACGAGGAAAACAAACGACGGGATGAATCAGGAATGTTAATGTTGCGGGACTGCCCGGATCAGCATATCCGCCGGTTTGATCTGGGTGGTAGGATTGGCCACGAAAAACTGCGGCTTCGGGGCGTTCGGAAACACCTCTCGATACTTGTGCTGAAGCCTGCGTTTGTAATTACCCAGATAACCGGGCTTGGATATCATTTCCCTTTCGAGGGGTACGGATTCGACGAGCTCGTCTCCGACATACATCAGGAGATTCATGGGGTTGGATTTGATACAAAAATAGTCTTGATGTAAGGGGCGGGTCAAGACGACAAGTACTCGATTTAAGTCGTAATTGTACGAGCGTGTACACAGAGCCTGACAAGGGGATTCCACAGGTTCAATCCCCTGAAAATCACCTTGCATGGATTCAGACCCGGCGGATTATATCCCGGAACGGCTTTTGTTTTTCACATCTCCACGCATGCAATTCATTCATCCTAACTTGCGGTCATGCAAGAATACCTGAAGGGTTTGAACGACAGACAAAGGGAAGCCGTCCTCCACATGGAAGGACCCCTGATGATCATTGCCGGCGCCGGCAGCGGCAAAACCAAGGTGCTGACCACCCGCATCGCCCACCTCATGGCCAACGGGGTGGACTCCTTCAGGATCCTCGCCCTGACATTTACCAATAAGGCGGCCCGGGAAATGAAGGAAAGGGTCGAGCACATCCTGGGTAACAACGAAGCCAGGAACCTGTACATCGGTACCTTCCACTCCGTATTCGCCAGGATCCTCAGAAGTGAGGCCCAGCGACTCGGATACCCTCAAAGCTTCACCATATATGATACCGATGACGCAAAAAGCGTCATGAAAACGGTCATCAATGAACTTAACCTCGACGACAAGCACTACAAACCCGCCGCCGTCTATAACCGCATATCCTCAGCCAAGAACGCACTCATCGGTCCAGAAGAATACGCCACCGATCACTACCTGCAACAGGAAGATACCCGCGCCAACAGACCCGCCATCACCCAGATCTACGCGGCCTACGTAAAACGTTGCTTCAAGAACGGAGCCATGGACTTTGACGACCTGCTCCTGAAATTCTATGAACTCCTGAAAAATTTTCCAGACAGCTTACACAAGTACCAACATAAGTTCAGATACATCCTCATCGACGAGTATCAGGATACCAACCCCGCACAGTACGAAATCATCAAACTGCTCGGCGCCGCTCACGAAAACGTATGCGTGGTGGGTGATGACGCCCAATCCATCTACTCCTTCAGAGGCGCAACGATCGAAAACATCCTGCAATTCCAGAAAGACTACGGCGAAGTGCACGTCGTTAAACTCGAACAGAACTACCGGAGTACCAAACAGATCCTTGAAGTCGCCAACCAGGTCATCAGCAATAATAAGAACCAGATCCCCAAAGAACTCTGGACCGAAAACCAGGGAGGAGATAAGATCCAGGTCGTTCGTACACTGACCGACAATGATGAGGGCAAATTCGTCGCAGACAGCATCCAGGAACAGAAACTGAGGAACCACTACTTTAACCGCGACTTCGCCATACTCTACCGCACCAACGCCCAAAGCCGGGCCTTCGAAGAAGCCCTGCGGCGGATGGGTATCCCCTACACCATGTACGGGGGCATCAGCTTCTATCAGCGCAAAGAGATCAAGGACTTCGTGGCCTACCTCAGGGTGCTGATCAACCCGAAAGATGAAGAGGCCCTGAAAAGGATCATCAACTACCCAGCCCGCGGGATCGGAAAAACAACGGTCGACAAGATCATCCTGCTGGCCAACGAAAACAACATCTCCATGTGGGATGTCATCGCTCAGGCTGCGCGATTCGGATTCAGATCATCCACCCTCGAAGTGATCGAAAACTTCGTGACCATGATCCGCAGCTTCGCCAGCATGCTCGACACACGGAACGCTTACGATGTGGCCGTCCATATCGGAAAACAAACCAACATCGTCCGCGAGCTATTCAACGATAAAAGCACCGAGGGCGTCCAACGCTACGAAAACATACAGGAACTCCTGAACTCCATCAAAGAATGGGTGGACGATCAGCAAAACCGGGCACAGATCGATATTGACGGCGTCGTACTCGACAACGACGCGTTCAACGACGAACCTCCCCTCGGCAACGAAGCCCCAAACCTCTTCAGCGACCTGCCCAAAGAACCCATACCGCTGGAAAGAGGGATTCAGAATGCTACGCTCGCCGCATACCTCCAGCAGATCACACTGCTCACCGATTCGGACGAAAAGGACGAAAATGCCGACACGGTCAAACTGATGACCATCCACGCCGCCAAGGGACTGGAATTCTCCTGCGTCTTCGCCGCCGGCCTCGAAGAAATGCTCTTCCCCAATGCCATGAGCATCAATACCCGCGAAGAACTGGAAGAAGAAAGAAGACTATTCTACGTTGTCATCACCCGCGCCAAGAAAAAACTCTGGATCACCTACGCCAACACCCGTTATAAATTCGGTCAGGTCGTGCAAAACGAACCCAGCCGGTTCATCGATGAACTGCCCGACGAACACCTCGATCGTTCCTACGCCGGCGGTGGACTCAGGAACATGGGCTCCGGATTCGCCCAGCGGTCACCCGCTGACCGCATGAGGGGCGGATGGGGTGGTCAGCAAACCGACTACGGACAAAAACCGCAACGTCCGGGCGGCGGAAATGCCAGGTATCCCGAGACACCGGCAAAGCCATCCTACACCCCGGCAAAACCGCTGCCGGCAAAACCCGTGGAACATACGCCCAGCGCCGACTTCAAAGCAAGCGATACCAGCGGGTTGGCCGTAGGCCAACGCGTGGAACACCAGAAATTCGGATTCGGAAACGTTTTGAAAATGGAAGGCGCATCACACAACCCGATCGCTACCATCCAGTTCGAACTGAACGGAGAAAAGAAGATCATGCTCAACTATGCCAAGATCAGGATCGTGGAATAACTACCCGGCATCCCTGCCGGCCAAATGCTCGGCAAGCATGTCCAGCGTCTTCTGCTCGCTGCCGGCAAATAGCGCCCCTTCAACGATCACGACCGGACGCTTCAAAAACGTATAATCCTCCAGGATCAATCCACGGATATCATCTTCCGTCAGCACGCGATCCTTCAATCCCATGGTCTTGTACTTGATCGCGCGCTTGCTGAACAGGGATGCATAACTCCCGGACAGGGCACGCATCTCCTCTAATTCACGGGGCTGTATGGGCTGCCCCTTAATGTCACGCAAACTGAATCCACGCTCCGCCAGTTTAAGGTCACGGATGATCCGCTGACAAGTGCCGCAATTCGGCAGATGATACACGATATGCATAGCAAACAGAAACAAGCCGACACCCCGATTGTTCTCCCCTTCCCCGCCCAATACAAGCCGGATCATAGTACATAACCCGCAAATTATCCCGATGCCTCAGTTGTAGAACGCCAAATTCCGATACCATCAAAAAATATTTTAGCCCAATGTATTTTTTAAATTATTGATTTTGAATGAATTGTTTATCATAATAATACCTTTCATAAGTTAGTACCTTGAAATATTATGTACTATGTGATGCATAGTACCAAATGTTTATTACTTTTGTGGAGTCAACGGCCGTCGAAGACTGCAGCGTAACGCCGGCCCCGTCATTCACCGAAACACAAACTAAGATGTCATGAACATCGAGAATACCCAGAGCCAGATGAGAAAAGGAGTGCTGGAGTTCTGCATCCTATCCATCATCAAAAGGGCAGAAGCCTATCCAAGCGACATCATCGAGGAGATGAAGAAATCCAACCTCAACATCCTGGAAGGTACCCTCTACCCCCTCCTGACCCGGCTCAAGAACGCCGATCTGCTCTCATACCGCTGGGTAGAGAGCCTGGCAGGCCCCCCCAGGAAATACTTCAGCCTGACGGAAAAAGGCAACCTGTTCTACCGGGAACTGGAAAACACCTGGCAGGAACTTGTTCACGCCGTGGAAAAGATCACAGAAGGACAGCAACCAGTGATCGACCCGGAAACCAACATGAACCAATCTTAAACTGCATCAACGATGAAAAAGGTCATAAATATCAACTTCCAGGGTCGGGTCATACCCATCGAAGAACCCGCTTACGAAGAACTGAGAAAATACACGGACAGCCTGAGGGACTATTTCCGAAATGAAGAGGGACGGGATGAGATCATCAATGACATCGAAAATCGCATCGCCGAACTGTTCACCAACAGGCTCGCCAGGGAAAACGGCGGATGCATCACCGAAGCGGACCTGGAAGAGATCATTTCCGGCATTGGAAGGCCGGAAGACTTCGAACGGGCAGAAAATGACAGCAGATCCGAAACCGGCACAGACACATCCGCAAAAAAGCCTGAACCGGCAATGACCTCCGAACCCAGGGGATCGTTCTACCGGAACACGAACGATACCATCATCGCCGGCGTCTGCAGCGGCATTGCACACCACCTGAAGATCGACCCGACCATCATCCGCCTGCTGTTCGCGATCATCACCTTCGGCGGTTTCGGAAGCGGCATTCTGATCTATATCGTACTCTGGATCGTATTGCCGGGTAGATCCATGACGCCGAATGTCAAGCGCAGACTGTTCAGGAATCCGGATGACAGGATCATCGGTGGAGTGTGCT
>CANHUK010000095.1 GCA_947463755.1 Chitinophagaceae bacterium | reverse complement strand
GAGTCCGACTCCGGCGACCAGAGAAGTACCGATGCCCCGTTTCTCTTTGGGCAGCAATTCGCTGACCAGGGTGATCCCGGCACCGAGTTCACCGGCGAGTCCGATGCCGGCAGCGAAACGGGCCCAGGCGTATTGGTCCACGGTCTGCACATATCCGGTCAGGAAGTTGGCGACGGAATAGAGCATGATGGAACCGAAAAGCACGCTGAGCCTGCCCTTCCGGTCGCCCATGATCCCCCAAACCACCCCACCGATGAGCAATCCGACCATCTGCAGGTCGATGATCTTTGCACTGGCGGCGATCATCCCGGCATCTGTTACACCGATATCCACCAGGCTGGGCTTTCGGACGATGGTAAAGAGCAGGAGATCGTAAATGTCTACGAAATAGCCGAGTGCAGCGACGACGACGGCCACGTTCAGGATGGAATGGCTTTCCTTTCTCATGAGATGACGGGTTGCGGGAGGGTCATGTGACTCATTTTCGGCCGGATCTGATGAGTTTGATGATAACCGGCGCCGTGGTCACCAGGATAATCAGGATGACAATGACTTCCAGGTGTTCCTTGATGTCGAACTGATATCTGTCGAGGAAGAACTTGTAGAGGTAGTGCCCGGCAAAGAGCATGGAGAGTGCCCAGGCGACGCATCCGACGACGTTGTACACCATGAACTTCCGGCGATCCATCTGCACGATGCCGGCAACGATGGGAGCGAAAGTGCGGATCAGCGGGAGGAATCGGGCGAAAACGATGGCCCCTCCCCCGTGTTTTTCATAGAACTCCTTGGCAGCAAAGAGATGTTTCTTCTTGAAGAAGAACGTATCCTCCCGCTTGAAGAGATACGGGCCGCTCTGCCGACCGAACCAGTATCCCACGATGTTTCCGAGGATACCGGCGCCGATGACCAGGGTGGACAGCAGCAGCAGGTTGGCAAAATCATTTCCGGTATCCACTACTTCGCGTGCCAATTCGCTGCTGTAGATTCCGGCTACGAAGAGGAGCGAGTCGCCGGGCAGAAAGAAACCGGCAAACAACCCCGTTTCTGCAAAAACAATGAACAGGAATACCCAGATGCCCCCGTGCTGAATATAAAACTCGGGGTTGAGCAGGTCCGTCCATACAAATTGTAACAGTTCAAACATAATGTTCTTGATTTTCGGGTCTCACGGTGCTATAACCTCAGGTATCTGTCAGCCCTGTATGGGTTCTGTCAATTCGTTCTCCCACTTGCTGACGGCAGCCGTGGAGAGGGCGTTGCCGATGACGTTGGTCATCGAACGGAACATATCGCAAAAATGATCGATCGGCAGGATCAGGGCGATGCCTTCCGGCGGAATGTTGAACATCGCGCAGGTAGCGGTCACCACCACGAGGGATGCCCTGGGTACACCCGCGATACCTTTGCTGGTGAGCATCAGGACGAGCAACATGGTCAGTTGTTCGCCAAGGGATAGTGGTACGTTGTACACCTGTGCAATGAAGATGCTGGCGAAGGTCATGTACATCATGCTGCCGTCGAGGTTGAAACTGTAACCCAGGGGCAGCGTGAAGGATACGATCTTCTTGTTGCAGCCAAAGCGTTCGAGTTCTTCCACCAGTTTCGGGAACACGGCCTCGCTGCTGGTGGTGCTGAAGGCGATGGCCAGGGGGCTGATGATCCGGCGGGTGAGGTCGGAGAGCCGGTTCCCCAGGATGAGGTACCCGACCAGGTAGAGCAGGACCCACAGGGAGATGATCCCCAACAGGAAAGCGCCGAAATATTTCAGGTAGAGCACGGCGATGCTTTCTACGCCGCGGGTGGCGACGACGGCCGTGATGGCTCCGAAAACGCCGAGTGGTGCGAAATTCATCACATAACCCACCATGCGCAGGATGATGTGCGAAAAGGTATCCAGGGCCTTGACCAGGGGCTGGGCGGGGGCACCAACCGCAGCAGCGGCCACCCCGAAGAAGATCGAGAAGATGACGATCTGCAGGATCTCATTGGTGGCCATGGCCTCAAAGATGCTGCGCGGGAAGAGATGGTTGACGAAATCGACAATATTGAAGGTCTTGGTCTTGCTCATGACGTCCTGCGCCCCGGCGACGTCCATCGATGCACGTTCGAAGCCCACACCGGGTTCCATCAGGTTGACCCAGAACAGTCCGATGAGCAGAGAAAACAGGGAGGCGGTGATGAACCAGAGCATCGCCTTGCCACCGACGCGGCCGACGGCCTTGAGGTCTCCCAGTTTGGCGATACCTACGACGAGGGTCGAGAAGACCAGCGGGGCGATGATCATCTGCACGAGGCGAAGGAAGATGTTCGCCAGCAGTTTCAGGTTGACGGAAAGGGATGCAATGAACTCCTTCGATGCATTGTGATGCACGAAGTAGCCGATCATGATGCCCAGCACCATCGACAGAAAAATGATGATGGTGAGGCGGTTTCCGTTCTTGCCCATAAATTGTTGTTGCATCCGCAATATATGATTTAATGGCAAATGCATCGACTGCATCACCCAGATTTGTCTTGCGACGGGGTTACTCCTTTTTTTGACGGAGAACTCATTTAATCTTTATCTTTCCGTCTCTGTTTATTAACCGGAACGAATTATAACCGTCTTATGAGTCTATTCAGAAAGAAAGACCTGGGCACTTTACTCGCCCAGGCGAACGACAGTGAGAAGGGCCTTAAACGCACCCTGGGTGCAGGTAATCTGGTCGCCCTGGGCATCGGTGCCATCATCGGAGCGGGCTTATTTGTCAGGACAGCAGCTGCTGCCGGACAGGCTGCCGGTCCGGCCGTTACGATCTCCTTCATCGTGGCAGCCATCGGTTGCGCCTTCGCAGGTCTTTGCTATGCTGAATTCGCTGCCATGATCCCCATTGCGGGCAGTGCCTACGCTTATAGTTATGTAACCATGGGCGAGATGATCGCCTGGGTCATCGGTTGGGCGCTGATCATGGAATACGCCCTGGGAGCAGCTACGGTATCGATCGCCTGGAGCGAATACCTGAACAAGCTGCTGGGGGGAGCCATCCCTTATGAATGGTGTCACTCTCCCTTTGAGAGCTATACCGATGCCGCCGGTGTTCTGCACCAGGGCATCATCAACGCTCCGGCACTGATCATCCTGCTGGCCCTGACCCTGCTGCTGATCAAGGGCACTCAGGAGTCTGCCCTGGTGAACGCGGTCATCGTGTTCATTAAAGTTGCGATCGTGATACTCTTCATCGCCCTGGGATGGCAGTTCATCAACGAGGCGAACCATACGCCCTACATGATCCCGGCAGGCACGCCACCGGTGGTTGATTCGGTCGGGAAGGAACTCGCCAACTACGACGGCTTCTTCAAGCATGGCTGGGGAGGTATCCTCGGAGGTGCGGCCATTGTCTTCTTCGCCTTCATCGGCTTTGATGCCGTAAGTACAGCTGCACAGGAAGCCAAGAACCCGAAGCGCGACATGCCCATCGGTATCCTCGGCTCGCTGGTCGTTTGCACGATCCTTTACATCCTCTTCGGTCATGTGCTGACAGGCGTTGCCAACTGGTCGGAGTTCGTAGACCCCGAGAAGGGTCGTGAAGCCTCCGTCGCCTATGCGATCTCGACCTACATGACCGGCTATGGCTGGCTGGCCACTGCGGTTACCGTTGCCATCCTGGCGGGCTTTTCCTCCGTGATCCTGGTGATGCTGATGGGTCAGAGCCGCATCTTCTACACGATGAGTCACGACGGACTGATCCCGAAAGCTTTCGGAGACCTGCATCCCAAATTCAAGACGCCTTACAAGGCCAACTGGATCCTGTTCGTTTTCGTTGGATTGTTCGCCGCCCTGGTTCCCGGACACGTGGCCGGCGACCTGACGAGTTTCGGCACGCTGTTCGCCTTCGTACTGGTGAGCATCGGCGTACTGATCCTGCGCAAGCGCAGCCCGGAGATGGAGCGTCCGTTCAAGACCCCGCTGGTTCCGATCGTGCCCATCCTCGGCGCGGTGATCTGCCTGGGGATGATCGTGGCCATCGATGTCCGTACCCTGCAGTTCGCTTTGGGTTGGATGGTCCTGGGATTGCTGGTGTATTTCGGCTACAGCCGCAAACGCAGTCGCCTGGAGCAACCCGGAGAGATCCTGCCAAAGGCTTCGGATTTCAATTAAACCCTTACATTAGATCGACCAAATCCCGCCATCCGGCGGGATTTTTTTTACGGGTTCATTACCTTTGCACCCCGATCATCCATCCCACAATCACATCATCATACTATGGGTCGCATATTCGAAGTCCGCAAATCCACAATGTTCGCCCGCTGGGACCGCATGGCGAAACAGTTCACCCGTGTCGGTAAGGACATCGCCATCGCCGTGAAAACAGGTGGTCCCGATCCGGATACCAACCCGGCCCTTCGCCGCTGCATGCAGAACGCCAAGAGCTTCAACATGCCCAAGGACCGGGTGGAAGCCGCCATCAAACGGGCCATGGGCAAGGAGATGGAGAACTACGAAGAGATCCTGTACGAAGGCTACGCCCCTCACGGCGTGGCCGTGCTGGTGGAAACGGCGACGGACAATCACGTACGAACAGTCGCCAACATAAAATCTCATTTCAACAAGGGCGGCGGCTCGCTGGGCAACAGCGGCAGCGTGAGTTTCCAGTTCCGGAAAATGGGGGTATTCAAACTCAAGCCGGAGGGACTGAATGCAGAGGAGATGGAGCTGGAACTGATCGATTTCGGCCTGGAGGAACTCGGAGAGGGCACCGGCGAAAACGGAGAGGACGTACTCGTTGTCCGCTGCGGATTCAGTGATTTCGGGAATATGCAGAAGGCCCTGGAGGAGAAGAATATCACCCCGATCAGTGCTGAGACGGAATGGATTCCCGGCACCCTCGTCGAACTGAATGAGGAACAGGCCCAGGAAGTATTGAAGCTGGTGGACCGCCTGGAACAGGACGAAGACGTTCAGAAGGTGTTCCACAATCTGAAGTGATCATATCGGGAGGATCCCGAATACTTGGAAACCCCGTCGAAAAAACCAGGGTAAATGGGTGAGTTGAAGACATCCCGATCGTCTCATAACCCACTGTCAGACGACAGACCGCTGGTGATCTTCGATGGGGTTTGTCATTTGTGCCAGGCCTCCGTAGCCTTCATCATCAAGCGGGATCCTGCGGGCGTTTTCCAATTTGCGCCCCTGCAGGGCGAACATGCCGCTCAGATCCTCGGGGATGTTCCTGCAGACTTCCGTGCTGCTGACTCTGTCCTGCTGGTGGAGCATGGAAAGTTATTTGACAGATCAGAGGCGGCCCTGAGGATCTGCCGCAGGCTTCCCCTGCCCTGGAGATGGCTGTGGGTGCTCCGATGGATCCCCAAAGCATTTCGGGACCGTATCTATACCCTCATTTCCAGGAATCGATATCGCTGGTTCGGGCGCAGCCAGGAATGTATGGTGCCCCGCCCTGAGTGGAGGAACAGCTTTTTGTCATGACCGGTCTTCCCGGGCAGGTGATCTTACTCTCGGATCATATCCATTACGGTCTCGATCACATCCAGTGCATTCGGCTTGCAGAAATAATCTCCATCGCTGCCATAGCCCGGACGATGATCCTTTGCCGTGAGGGTTCGGGGGGCGACGTCCAGCCAGCGGTAGCCGCCGTGCTTTTCCATGACCATGTTGAACATATAGGCGCAGGCACCGCCGGGCACGTCTTCATCCACAAAGAGGATGCGGTTCGTCTTTTTCAATGAAGCCATAATGCCCTGTTCCCGATCGAAGGGGAGCAGGGTACGCACATCGATGAGCTCCACACTCACCCCAAGCTGTTCCAGGGTCGGCAGGGCTTCCTCGACGATACGCAGGGTGGATCCGTAGGAAACGATGGTAATATCTGATCCTTCCCTGATCACTTCAACGATGCCCAGGGGCACGCGTATATCGAGCAGGTTCTCCGGCAGTCTTTCCTTCAGCCGGTAACCGTTCAGGCATTCGATGATCACGCCGGGATCGTTGCCCGCCAGCAGGGTGTTATACATACCGGCCGCCTGCACCATGTTTCTGGGGACGCAGATGTGGATACCGCGCAGCGCGTTGATGATCACGCCCATCGGAGAGCCGCTGTGCCAGATACCTTCGAGGCGGTGGCCGCGGGTGCGCACGATCAGCGGTGCCGCCTGGCGGCCGCAGGTTCGGAAACGCATCGATGCGACGTCGTCGCTCAATGGCACAAGTCCGTAGATCAGATAATCCAGGTACTGGATCTCTGCAATGGGCTTCAGTCCGCGCATGGCCATACCGATGCCCTGACCCATGATGGTCATCTCCCGAATGCCGGTATCAAAGATGCGCTCGGTACCATGTTTCGCCTGCAGTCCGGCGAAGCCCTGATTTACATCCCCAATGCGGCCGAGGTCTTCGCCGAAGGCAAAGACGCGGGGATCATGCGCGAAGAGCGCATCAAAAAATTTATTCAATACCTCATATCCGTTGATCAGGGGTGATTCATCGGAATATTCAGGAAATACCTCTGAAATATGCAGGGGGCTATTTGGTCCCTCGTCGATCAG
>CANHUK010000094.1 GCA_947463755.1 Chitinophagaceae bacterium | reverse complement strand
CTCGTTCAGACCAACCTGACGGGTCTGTGCGAAAAAAAAACGGCTAACATCGTACAGGGATAGTCCTTCAAATCCGGGCAGTGACATTTGACGGGACATGCGTAACAGCCACCTGACCGTTGACCGGCGCAACAGGTATCGCTCCAACCTTGTCATCCAGGATATAAAGGTACGCTATTTCCCATATAGACTATCGAGCGCCCGCTGATAGGCCCTGGCATTCGCCATGTGCGCCCGTTCATTACTGGCGAAATCGTGATATCCTGAAAAATCAGGCCGCGCGCAGAAGAACAAAAAAGTGGTTTCCGGTGCCGCCAGCACGGCATCGATGGTTTCCGGAGAAGGCGTGCAGATGGGACCCGGCGGGAGGCCCTTCATTCGGTAGGTATTGAAAGGTGAGTCGCCCGCTGCCTCTATGTGTTTGAACCGAATGCGTTTCAGTCCGAAATCCCTCAAAGCATATTTCAGTGTGGGATCGGCCGAGAGCGTCATTCCCTTCCGGATGCGGTTGATGTAGACACTGGCAATGAGTGGTTTGTCTTTGATCTTGTTCGATTCCTCCTCGATGATGGAGGCCATGGCATATACTTCCTCCGGACTCATGCCCAGTCGTTCGGCGGCCCGCCGCCGTTCCGGCGTCCAGAAACGGTCGCGCTCGATCGACATGCGGCGCATCAGCCCCGGCGCATCTGTATTCCAGTATAATTCATAGGTGTTCGGGATCACCAGCGTCATGGCCGTCAGGGTGTCCAGACCGAACCGGCGCATGGAGTCCGGCGACATCAGGAATTCCGCCACATCAGCGGAGTCACACTCCAGTTGCCGGCCGGCGTAGCGGGCGAAGTCTTCCTTTGTACGGAACTTATTCACCACAAATCTGACGGGCTCCTGCCGCCCCTTGAGCAGCATTTCCAACACCCGGAGCTGGCTCATCCCTCTGTTGATCCGATATCGGCCTGCTTTCAGCCGCCGATCTCCGTTTGCATCCGTCGCCACGCGTGAGATCATTCCCGTTTGGGAAAGTATGCCCTCCGATATGAGTCGGTCTGATACCATCTGCGGATCCGTACTGTCCGAGGCGATCAGGAAGATCCTGCTTTCATCATCAAATGCTGTGGCAGGACGGAACAACAGGATCGCCGCTATACATGCAACGGCTGCCATCCCACCGGTTAACCAAAGGAGCCTATTATTTTTTGTCATCTGTCGATGCTTGGTTCATTCAGACAAAAAACCCCGCCATATGGCAGGGTCGTTTGGAATATGTCAATTCGCTCATTTCGCCGGGGCAGGTGCCGGAGCGGGCGCCGGCGCCGGTGAAGGAGCCTGCTGCATGGGCGTTGTGGTCGTAGCGTTGGGATTGATGCTCTTGATCAGTTTGTCATCGGCCTGAGCATTTTCCTTTACCAGCATGGCGGAGAAAAGGCAGAGGAGGGTGATGACTCCAGCAAGGATCCAGGTGCCTTTCTCGAGCACATCGGTGGTTTGCTTCACACCCATGAACTGGTTGCTGAAACCTGCGATGTTACCCGACAGGCCACCGCCCTTCGGATTCTGCACCAACACGATGAGTGCAAGCAGTACGGAGGCGATGATGACAAGGATCAGGAATAGTATGCTCATGATGATCTGCCTTTGAGTTCGGATAGTTTGGCCGCAAAAATAGCGGATTTATCAGGATTAAGCAAAGATAATTTTTCGTAGATGTCAATGGCCTTGTGCGTGAGTCCCTGCATGGCATATATCTCCGCCATGGTTTCCGTCAGGACATCCTCCTGCTCATTGGACTGATCCGCAACCGACCGGATCAACTCCGATTCAGATGGCGAGAACGGAACAGTGCTCTTTTCCGGATGAATGCGTTTCATCGAGCGGATCCATCCCTTGAAACTTCTGGACTGGCGGCTGAACACATCCGGTTGTTCATCGGGGGGGAGACTGACCCCAACGGAGGCGAAGTAATCCGTCAGATGGAGCGGCTCGAAGCTCAGTTCGGTTTCGTTGTACTGGTCAAGGCCTGCCATCCTGATCAGATCTCCGGGATTGATGACCGGAAGATCTTCATCATGTGCCGGCAATTCTCCGGCATCTGTTGAATCCGGATGATCAGGATCTTCGGTTTCATCTGTAGATGTGTGCATATCCGCTTCCCATCCCTCGTGGAATTCCGGCTCTGCGTGTACGACGCCTCCTTCCAATGGGCCTGCTTCCTCCGCGGCATCCGATTCTTCAAGCAGGGTTTCCGGGAGAAAACCAAGGTGCTCCAGGCCGGAGGGCTGGGCTTCTTCCGTGAACGATGCGACACCCGTAGCGGACCCGGGAACGCTTGCATCATCCGCATCAAAGGTTTCTTTCACAGGGGAGGTGTCGTCATGATTGTCCTTCTCCGTATCTGCATCAGCGGGCTCAGTGGTGTCAGCGGCCACTGGTTCCGGCGTAATCACGTCATCATTGGAAATGGCGGCATCGTCATCATTGTCTGTCTGATACTCAGCATAGGCGGGCTCAGAGGTGTTGGAGGCCACTGGTTCCGGCGTAATCACGTCATCATTGGAAATGGCGACATCGTCATCATTGTCTGTCTGATACTCAGCATAAGCGGGCTCAGCAGTGCCGGCTGTGCCTGGTACAGGCGCTTGCTCATCATCGTGGGAAATGGCCGCATCATCATCATTGTCCGAGTTAGACTCGACATAGGCGGGTTCAATGTTGTCGGAGACCCCGTTTTCGGGCACTTCCACGATTTCTTCGACAGGTGCGGTCGGTAATTCCTCCTTCAACGCCGGCAAGTCCGTATATGGCGTTACATGCCGTTCGGTATCCCGGTTACCAATGGTATGGATCGTATGTACATCCTGTTGTCCTGCGGAAGAGATCACCGTGATCAGCGAGGAGAAGGGCACTTCCGCTGCAGGCGTATCATCTGTGTTGGGGAGTTCATCGGTTGCGGAACGGGCTTCGTCGGGGATTTCGATATCCGTCGAGCCGTTTTCATCTTCGATGGTATGTACTGGCAGATCGTCCGCGGGAGCAGCGATGGCTTCCTCCGGTACTGTGGTGTCGAATTCAGGGAGAACGGGAGCGGGTATATCCGTGTCAGGCTCCGTTTTCTCGTCAATGAATGCTACATCATCAACCGTTTCGGTTGTATGCGCAGGGCCATCCGGGGTGATTTCTGCATCCGGAACGTCCAACTGGATGTCTTCCTCCGGCATTTCCGCGGGCATCACCAACGCTGCCGGTTCCTCAATGACGGGGAGTACCGATGATAGATCCGAGGTTGCAGACTCCCCGACAGAGAGAGCCGCCGTCAGGTCAGTCGGTGCATTGGTTTGCTTTTTTGCCTCAGTAAGTGAGGGATCGGGTTCAGGATCCTTGATCTCAGGGTCGGTGTCCGGTGCTTCCGGGATAATGTAAGCAGCCTCGCTTTCAGTGTTTTCCATGGCCCGTTCCTCATCAGCATCCGGGCGAATACTCCCGTCAGGGGCTTCGGTCAGGGAGGCGATGAGGGCCTGTTCTGCGGGAGAAAGTTCATGTACAGGATCTGCCTCATACTCCAGCGTTTCCAGGTGTCCGGCATCTGCCAACTGACCGGGCAAATGGTCCGCCGTAACGGAGCCCTCCTCTTGAGAGACCTGTTCCACGGCTGGGATGTCTCTGAGTTGCTGATAAAGCCAGTGCGGGTTGTTGAAGAATAAAGCAGTCCGTGTCACACTGTCACCGAAGCGTGGGTCCTGCGATTGCTGCAGCCGTTTGGTGTACAGGAACTGCAATACGGACGAGTATGGAAACTCGTGCGTGAGCATCAGGAGTTCCTCCCGGTCCGCCTCTTTGAGCGAAGGCCGCGCCAGCGTTGTCCTGACAATGTGGTCCAGTTTGGTTTGCATCAGCTTCAGGATTGTGATCACCAGTTGGAGAAGATCTTGTTGAAGATCTCGTCGGTAATGTTCTTGATGATATCCTCGTTGAGTCCGGCTTCTGCCTGCTGCAGCGACTGGCTGGCAGGGAATGGGAAGTTACGGGTTATGGAACTTTCAAAATTCTTTTTTTCGTCGATCCGGTTCTTGAAAACGATGTTGACGGTCACGTTGAGATTGTTACTCGATTCGCGGTTGTTGGAGATGCCCGATGTGCTGACAGAGTAATCAGTGATCGTCCCGGAGATGACGTAGTCTGCCTCCCCGTTGGTCTGGCTTAACCGGGTCTGGTTTACGATCTTCTGGCGCAACTTCTCCGTGAGTCTTGGGCTCAGCAATGGGTTGATATATCTTGCCCGGTTTTCGATGAAGTTGACGCGCACGGTCTTTACCTCCGGCGGAATGGATATGTCCTGCATCGACAACCGGCAGGTTCCCTGCAGGAAGATGGGCATCAACGCCAATAACAGCAGGCTTCGGAAGCTTTGTGATCGTTTAGTCGTCAATGTTGTATTCTTTGAGTTTCCGGTACAGCGTTCTTTCACTGATGCCGAGGTCTGATGCGGCATCCTTGCGTTTTCCTTTGTGTTTGCGCAGGGCCTTTTCGATCAGGTCCTTTTCCATATCCATCAGGTTCAGGGATTCTTCCACCTCCACATGATCCTGGATGATGTTCTGCGGCAGCAGAACGGAGGTTGTTGTCGGCTGGATCATGGGTTTGACCATCGCCTGCTCCCGCTGAAGCGACGGTTCATGATCCAGTTCGTGCAACATGGTCTCTGTCGGCATGACCGTTCCGTGTGCTGGCTGGTGCTGCACGATCTCTACGAACATCTTTTTCAGTTCGGTGACATCTTTCTTCATGTCGAAGAAAAGCTTGTAGAGAATATCCCGTTCGTTCATGAAGTCCTGGCCGCCCTGTGAGGCCTGGCTTCGCGTAGTGATGGCGGGCAGGCGGTTTTCCCGGTGTTCCGGCAGGAAACGCCTGACGTCTTCGGAGGATAAGAGTTTATCCTGTGAAAGTACACTGATCTGTTCGGCCATGTTCTTCAGTTCCCGCACGTTGCCGGGCCAGGGATAGTCGATCAGCAGTTGCCTGGCCTGCTCATCGAGCTGGATGGGGGAGGCCTTGTATTTTTCTGCGAAGTCCACCGCAAATTTCCGGAAAAGCAGGATGATGTCTTCGCGCCTTTCCCGCAGGGCAGGGACACGTATGGGTACCGTGTTCAGTCGGTAATAGAGGTCTTCCCGGAATTTTGCGTTGTGCGTGGCGGTGAGCAGGTCCTTGTTGGTGGCGGCGATCACCCGAACGTCTGTTTTCTGGACTTTGGAGGATCCGACGCGGATGAATTCCCCGGCCTCCAGTACGCGCAGCAGGCGGGCCTGGGTCCCGAGGGGCATTTCCGCGATCTCGTCCATGAACAGCGTACCGCCGTTGACGGTCTCGAAATATCCCTTGCGGCTGTCGACAGCGCCGGTGAATGATCCTTTTTCGTGACCGAAGAGTTCGGAATCGATCGTGCCTTCCGGGATGGCACCGCAGTTCACCGCGATGAAAGGATTGTGTTTACGGGCAGACATGGCATGGATGATCTGGGAGAATACCTCCTTGCCCACACCGCTCTCGCCCACGATGAGTACCGTCAGGTCGGTATTGGCCACCTGGGCCGCCACCTGGAGTGCGTAATTCAGCGCCGGCGAGTGGCCGATGATGCCGAATCTGTTCTTTATACTTTGTACATCCATGTTCAGGCGGGTGTATGGTTGGCGGCGACGCCCATCAGCGTGGCCTGTGTACAATCGGTGACCTTGACGTCGACATAATCTCCGGGGCCCATGCCCGGGATATCCGACTTGGGAAATACGATCACCTTATTCTGGCTGTTCCGTCCCATCCATTGCTGGTCGCTCCGGCGGGAGTTCCCCTCGATCAGCACGCGGAAAACCCTTCCAACGTCCTGCCGGTTGCTTTCCAGTGACAGGTTATTCTGGAGGGCAACGATCTCTTCCAACCTGCGCTTCTTCACATCCTGCGGAACATCATCTGCATATCTGCGTGCTGCCAGGGTGCCGGGGCGTTCGGAATACATGAACATGTAGGAGAAATCATATCGGCTTTGACGCATCACGTCGAGGGTATCCTGATGGTCGTCTTCTGTTTCCGTGCAGAAGCCGGCAATGATGTCGGAGCTGATGCCGCAGTCGGGCATGACCTCGCGGATGCGGCGAACCTTCGCCAGATACCATTCCCTGGTATATGTCCGGTTCATGAGCTGAAGTACGCGGGTAGACCCAGCCTGCAGCGGCAGGTGGATATAACGGCAGATGTTATCATGGGCAGCCATGGTATGCAGCACATCGTCGGTGATATCCTTCGGATGGGAGGTGCTGAAGCGGATCCGCAACAGGGGACTGACTTCGGCCGTCATGGACAGGAGGTCTGCGAAGGTGACGGTCTGACCGGTTTGCTCATCGACATGGCAGTAACTATCAACGTTCTGGCCGAGCAGTGTCACCTCCCGGAATCCGCGATCGAACAGGTCGCGGCATTCCGACACGATAGAGGCCGCATCCCGGCTTCTTTCCCGTCCCCGGGTGAAGGGTACGACGCAGAAGGCACACAT
>CANHUK010000093.1 GCA_947463755.1 Chitinophagaceae bacterium | reverse complement strand
TTTCTTTGCCGACCACTCCTCAGGGATCACGCAGGTATTGAAGTCCGCATGTATTTCCGGAGGGGGCATGGTGGAATTCATCCGCTTGGAGTCGCGCGCGCTGAACAATGCGTATACTTCCCTGAGGGGATTCTTGCCACTGAGGCAACGGATGGCGAAGGAATACCATACCCACTTGGTGCCAAAATACTTGCGCACGAAGCGGTAGTTGTCTTCAGGGTCGAATACCTCGCCGGAGCCTGCCCCTGCACCTGTATGACCAGCCGGATCGATGAGACCTTTGTTCAGCGACTGGTAAACGAGATCCGCGTCATGCGCAGCTTTGCTGTTGTAGGAAAGATCCGGCACAATGATACCGCCGTCAACTGAATCCTTCAGGAACGCCTGGCTGTAGAGTTTCCGCTCTGCGCGTCCATACAGACGATAGTACCAGATCGGTGAGGTGTATTTGAGAAATGAAAACAATGCTTGAAGGTTGAGTTGTTATGTAGATGGATTCCCCCGTTCTTCCGGCGAGCTCCTGGAATGCTATTTCTGCTGCAGTTTGATGAACTGGCTAAGTGTCAGGAGCATCGTTACACTCGGATAGTATAACAAGGCATCCTGTTTCAAAAACCCGTCGAGATGATGCGCTATGACCTTTTCAGGAATGAATGAAAGAAAGGAGCTGCTCCCCAGCAATTCATTACGCAGACGAGCCTCGTTATCATCCCCCCTGAACTGCAACTCCCAGTTTCTGGTCGTCGGCGTGGTATTGGTGAGCATACGCTTAAACTTGTTGAAGGCACGATAGGGAAGATTGATGGGCGCCCTGTCGAGTTTGTAGGTATACAAGTTGAAGGGATAGTGTGATTGCCAGGGAATGGAGGCAAGACCAGGCTGCCGACGCTTGAGGTATTCGATCTGTATTTGTCTGCCCTTCAACAAATGTTCCGGTACCGTGCATATGAATTCACAGATACGGTCCTCAAAATATGGAATGACCACCGGACCAAAATCGCGAAAGATCTGCAGATTTACGCAAGTCCATCTGGGTACATAATACATGCTTTTGAACGCTCTCAGTATGGCGTTACCATCATCGATGCGGATCGAATCCAGACAGGCACGGAGTTCTTTCTCCAGGTGATCGCGGAACTGACCATTCAGGCCCCAGTGTTTCCACATGGCATCCGCCAGTTCGAAACCGGATTTTCTGACAATACGGCCCCAGAGTACGCGGAACAATTCATCCCCCTTCAGATCCGGGGAAACACCCATATCATCGAAATAGAGGTCTCCACCATGTCCAAGGAGAAAAGTTCCGCCCATTTTCGATAACTGGTCATGAAAGGCATACTGTCGGGCATGAGTGAATTCCGAATAGCATTCATTTCGTGCCGCCAGCAGGTCAAGATAAGACCAAAGGACTCCCTTTTGCACGGTAAAGGAATCAAACCTGAACCCCAGCAATTCGGACATCTTGCGGCCATAGGCCGTTTCATCGTGACCTCCTTCAAAGGCGTAGCTATATCCCCGGTAGGGCTTTCCTACAGATTCGCAGGCGGCGAGCAAAGTGCGAGAATCCAGTCCTCCGGAGATCGGAATGGTATAACCTTCATTTCCCCGTTCGCGTATGATCGATTCGAAAATATCAGTGAACTCATCGACCGCTTGCTGGAATCTAATGTCCCTGGGTGTGTAGTGCCATTGGAAATGCGGCGTGGAAGAAAGTACGCGTCCCTCTTCATCCGTTTCCGTGATACTGGCCGGCAAATGCTGCCTGTGTTCCTGATAAAATGTCTTATCCCCCAGGAAATAACCGAGCGCCATGAACACGCAAACAGACGGGAGGTCCATCGCGCCGGATGGTCCCGTTCTGACCTGAAGCTCCGGGATGATGTTGTTTTTGTATGTCATCGTGACTTGTGCATTACCAGTTCCTTGTATAACGCCTCGTGTTGTCTCACTTCCTCTTTCAGCGAATAACGCTTGTCTATGATGTCCCATTGTTGTGCGATGATCGAATCTCTGTGTTGCTGGTCGAGTGCGAGCATGCGATCAATAGCAGAGGCGATGGCCTGCGCATTGCTTGGGGGGATGAGTTGATCTCGCAGGGTGTCAAGCTGATCTCGATTTCCGGGCGTATCAGTGGTGATCACCGGAATCCCCAAGGTCATCGCTTCCTGGATGGCGATGGGCGCCCCTTCATCTCCGGTAGAAGGCAGGATGAACAGATCGGCTATGCTCAGCACTGCAGGGATATCGGATCGCTTGCCGGTGAAGATCACACGATCACCGACTGACAAGGATTCCATGAGTGCGCGGGTTTCATCCCATAACATGGTTTGATGATTACCCACGATGACCAGTCGCGATTGTTGGAAACCGGAGCAAGCCGCAAACCCTCGGATGAGGAATTCGATTCCTTTCTTGGGAATCAGATTGGCCACACAGACAATGACCTTCGAATCGGCATCTATTCCCAGTTCGGTCCGCACATAAGGGCTCGGAAGCCGCGGGTGGAATTCTTCCTGATCCACACCGATGGAAACCAGTCTCGCTTTCGTATTGCCGGGGAAAAATGTCTTCATCATGTCCGTATTTTGGACCGTGATGGCATCCGACAACCAGGTGCGTATCTTCCACTGATTTCTCGAAGGGCCTTCCCATCCCATATTTTTCTTGACATACGCGAACTTGCAACCGGCAAGCTTCGCAGCGATGGCCTCTGAAAAGTTCGGGGCATAGTGATACGAAAAAACGATATCAGGAGACAGACTGCGGAAAAAGCGCGAAATCCTGAACACGTTCAACAGCAATCTCCACCTGGGTTTCAGATCACTCAAGTACGGAAAGACATATACGGGGATACCGCTGCGCCTGACCTCTTCGAAATAGGCACCCCTGTCATGCAGACACACGATCATGGGCTCATATACATTACGGTCAAGCCTGGTGCACATTTTCATCAACGCGATGCCAGAGCCTGCCGTATCAAAATTCGGGATCGTATAAAGTATCCTGATCTTTTTCATGAGATCGTGAAATAATCGTTATCCTTGGTCACATACTTGTCTCCGATGATCCAGCTGTAGGCACTGTACATTTTGCCTGTCATCCCGTGAATCAGCGCCGTCATCCGTATCAGCCCGAGCACTACACCCCTTCTCAGGTCCCCATATCCAAGGATCTCCATCACGTGCCGGATCCGTTGGAACATGATCTCGATGGCCTTGTCACGTTCAGGGTCGGTTTTCGGACAGGCCACCACCCTGCGCAGTATTTTCATTTGCCAGGTGAGGTCCTTTCTGACCAACGGCTCCCTGAATCCGAGGTACTGTATCAGGCTGCGGGTCACCAGCGTCTTGCCATACGACCGGCTTAGCAGGGGCCTGACAGCCTCAGACGTCGATATCATCGATGTTTCATTGGCCATGTAATCCCATGTGACTACCTTGAGATGACCGATGTCCAGCCCCTGAAGCATGAGACGGGCATGATATTCATGATCTTCACCGATAGAGGTCGTCTCGTCCCACATAGGCTTGTGCTCTATCGAGGATCTGCGCCACATGGGATTACCGGGATTGTACCAGAAGCGCAGGTCTATATAATTCAGCCAAAACCAGTCCTCCCTGACATTTGCGGTGAAGTTTTCGAATATGACCGGATTGTACCGGTAGATTTGTTTCGGTTTTCCCTCCATCACCCGCCAGCCGAAATCAGACACCACGGCATCCTTTCCGGGATGCTCCATAAGATAGGCAACTCGGCTTGACAGATGGTTGTCGTACATCAGGTCGTCGGAATCAAAAAATACCACAAATGTGCCTGACGAAAGGGTGAAGCCGTAATTTTTTGCTCCACGTCCCCCAGCCCGGTATTGGTCTGGACGTGCGACGTTTCGGAATCTCGGATCATCGGCGGTAAGTGCATCCGCCAGTCCGAAAGACCCGTCACTCGATCCGTCGTCTACCAGGATGCATTCAAAATTCCGATGCGACTGTCCCTTCACCGAGGTGATCAGTCGCTCAAGATAGGATGCTGAGTTGTAATAAGGGACGATGATGGAAACCTTGTAATCGTTCATAAGCTTGGACTCGAATGAATGAAGAACACGCGGTTCGACTTTTTTATCTTTTGTTGACAGTGTCTTGATATACTGACAGCAGCCTGCGGATCGCCTGGTCCTTATCATGAGCGGAGAGTGCTTTAAGCATTCGAACACTCATTGCTTTCCTTTCATCTCCCGGAAGATCAAAAAGGATCTTACGTATCCTCTCCATCCACTCCAGAGGATCTCGCCCTTTCATCACAAAACCATTGTCCCCATCCTTTAGCAGCGTCCCCAACGATGCCGTATCAGAAGCCAGCACAAGGGTCCCATGGCTCATCGCTTCAAGCGCCGTGTTCGGGAAGTTGTCGATCAAGGACGGAATGATCACCAGGTCTGCTGTGGCATATTCACTGTCAAGCATTGAACGCTCGAGATGCGGATGATATTGGAAGTGGTCGGGAAACATCTCAGAAAATACCCGAAGCTGTTCCTTGCAGGAACGTCCATTTACTACTCCAGCCTTTCCGGCTATGACGAATTCCGTATCGTCGTGACGCTTCAGATATGCCCCGATGATTTCGAAAAGGAGCGCTGCGCCCTTGATATGCGACACCGAACCCGCGTACAACACTTTTTTCCTCACCTTTACCTGAACGGGGTCGGACGCTTCCTGACGCTGGCCCGTCCTGATGTCTACGGGTGTGGGAAGCAACTCGATGGGCCGTTTTAGTCCAAGATCCTGCTCGATAGATCGGGCGAGATGATCTCCAGGGCCTATGATCCGCTCGAAACGACGGATGGAACATTTTTCCAGCCAGTGAATGAAGCGTTTCCCGATGTGGAGGTTTCCGGGATTATTATCCCATAACGGATCATAACTCGAAATACGCAGGATGGAGGGATGCGAAACCCTGAACAGACCGATCGCTTTCCAGTTGGTGTAATGCACGATGTCGATGCGGTCCACGGACATGCGCCCGCGAAGTGCCCGATTGATGGTCAGACTGGCCCAACATCTGTCAAGCCCATCCGAAAGCCACCTTTTCAACAAGAGATGAAGGGGCATCAGATACCAGGGAATGCGGGTTCGTCGCTCGATGACACGTATGCCCCTGAATGCTATTTCACGGTCTGTGTCTCCTGAAAGGAAAATGGTCACCTGATGACCCAGCGCCTGGAGCGCCGTGGCCGTGTTGAAAGTGTAGGTTGACAATCCTCCCGGATACAGCTGATCGCCCCGGAGAAACTCCGGGGTTACGAATGCAATGTGCATGTGGGTTCAGGGTATTATCTAAGCACACCAGCCATGATGCATGGAGGGCCATGCACCATGGCTGGTGAATGAATGTAAACTGATGCTATGTTCAGACGGACTCCCGTACTTTGCGCGCGCCTTCTGCGTAACCGTAGCCATAGCCATACCCGGAGGCATGTCCGTTTCCATGGGAGTAACCCATGAAAGAGTGCTTCTTGATGCCATTGAGCACGATGGCCAGGTTGGGCAGACGTTTGCGATTGTAAGCCTCGCGAATCATTTGGAAATAGGATCTGGGGGTATACTGGTGACGCATTACGTAAAGGGTGGCAAAGGCATGCTTTGCGAGAATGCGCGCATCCGTCACCGATCCGATCGGAGGAGAGTCAATCACGACATAATCGTAATGGAACTTCAACTCCTGCATGAGTTTCTCCATGCGTTCGTTCAGCATCAATTCAGCCGGGTTTGGCGGACGAAGGCCTTCAGGCAAAACATCGAGGGTGTTGAAATCCTCCATCTTCTGACAGATCTTAGCCAGGTTTGCCTGACCTACCAGGTAGTTACAGATGCCCGGATTCACCGGAACGCCGCATCGTTCGCCCAGCTTGCCTTTACGGAGGTCAAAGCCAAGCAGCGCAACCTTTTTGCCGGTCGACGCCAGGCTAGCTGCAATATTGATCGCGACGAACGTCTTACCCTCTCCAGGTATGGAGGAAGTAACGAGCAATACTTTGTTATCGCCGCCAATACCGAGATACATCAGGTTTGTCCTGATCTCCCGGAACTGTTCACCCACGATATTGGTCTTCAGCGGGTTGACGACTACACCTGTACCATCTGAATCACCTTTTTTGAAGGTGTTTTCGAACACTTCACCGAGGATCGGGGCCTTGATCGCCTTCTCCACTTCAGATCTGCTCTGATAGTTATTGTTGATCCGCTCGCGGATCAGAATGAACAGCGCAAAGATCACGATAGAACCGAGCAGGAAGGTGGTATAGAGATTCAACGGCTTAGGACTGATCAGTCCCATGGACGTCGGGCTAACAATGAATTGACTGCTGCCCACCAATGCCGCCATTGCGATCACATTCTCCTCGCGCTTCTGAAGCAGAAAACTAAAGATCTCGTTCTTGATAGATTGTTGACGGGTAATATCAATCAGCGCACGCTCCTTTTCCGGCACGGATTTAAGCATTCCGGTGTAGTTAGACTGCTGCTGCGAATACATGTTCCGGGTTGAAAGCA
>CANHUK010000092.1 GCA_947463755.1 Chitinophagaceae bacterium | reverse complement strand
GTTCGTAACGATCACGGGCTTGATGAATTCGTCCGTGACTCCGGCCTCGTAGGAGGCACGCACGGCGGATATGCCATCAAGGACGGGTGTTCCGATCCCGTGCACCATGGCATCATAGGCGAGTTTCACCCGCTCCCATCGCTTGTCGCGGTCCATTGCATAGTACCGGCCGGTGATGGTGACGATCTGTCCGCAACTGCGGTCCAGGTGATCTTGCAACTGCTCCAGATATTTCAATCCGCTCTTCGGGTCCGTATCCCTTCCATCGGTGAAGGCATGAATGAACACTTTGTCAAGACCGGCCTCCCGGCAGATCGATGTGATCGCCTTGAGGTGTTCGGTATGCGAATGCACCCCGCCGTCGCTCACAAGTCCAACCAGATGAAGCGCTTTACCATGCTCCCGGGCGTATTCGATCGCAGCGCGGAGGGCTTCATTGCGGGCGAACTCCCCGCTGCGGATGGCCACATGGATGCGCTGCAGTTCCTGATATACGATCCTGCCGGCACCGAGATTGAGGTGTCCGACTTCGCTGTTGCCCATCTGTCCGTCGGGCAGTCCGACCTCTTCGCCGCAGGTGACAAGCGTCGTGTTCGGATAGGCGTCGTACAGACTGCTAACGAAAGGCACATTTGCCTGACGGATGGCGTCGGCCGAAGGGACGCGACCCAATCCCCATCCGTCCATGATGACGAGCATGGCTCTTTTCTGTTCCATGCCGCAAATTTACTCGATTTGTCCGAGCGCCCGAAAACCTCCTCCCGCCTGTTGTCCCGAATTGGATGAACGGCGAATGTCTTGATGCCAAATCACGCCCCTGATCTTACCGGCCAACCCTGATTCCTTGCATTCACCGAAAAACTTCCCCATGCGTAGAATTCCGGTCGTGATTGGCACATTTTTGGCTTGAGATAAAAACCAATCCCAGATCGTGCGTTCCGTATTTTTACTCATCCTGTTCAGTCTGCTGGCCGGCAAGTCTACGCCCGGAGCCCCCATGCAGGATGTGCTCGCCGGTATCCGTAAGGGGGATGCCGGTAAGATATCCCGTCACATGGACGATGTCGTGCGCATCACCCTGGACGAACGCACCTATCCCTACAGCAAAACGCAGTCAGAGGCGATCCTTCGCAATTTCTTCAGATCCCGCACGGTCATAGACCTCTCAATGGTCCACCAGTCGGAAGGAGAGGATGGAGAAGTATTTGTTGGCGACCTGCGTACAAGGTCAGACCGCCACCGCGTGTCGATCATCATGCGTGCGCGTGGTGAGCGCATGGTCATCAGCGAATTCCGTTTGGAGCGTTCATGACCCGACCGCATGCTCTTCTCTTCCGGCTCAGGCCGTAACTTCACACATGCAACCGACGAACCCATCCCTCGATGCACTCCTCACCGCGGCCTTGTCGGAAGACATCGGTACCGGAGACCATTCCACCCTCTGCTGCATTCCGCCGGATGCGCAGGGGGCGGCTGAACTGCGTGTCAAGCAGGAAGGCATACTGGCAGGCATGGAAGTGGCCGGGCGGGTGTTCCGGCTTCGTGATCCCGGGATCTCTTTCCTGCCTCAAATGCAGGATGGTCAGTGGATGTTTCCGGGTGATGTCGCCTTTCGGGTGGAAGGCCGTGTGCATGATATCCTGGGATGCGAGCGGGTCGTCCTCAACTGCATGCAACGCATGAGCGGGATTGCCACCCTGACCCGGACGTATGTTGACAAACTAACGGGGTACCATACCCGAATTCTTGATACGCGCAAGACCACACCCAATTTCCGGCTCCTCGAGAAGGAGGCCGTGCGCATTGGAGGCGGGACGAATCATCGCTTCGGCCTCTACGACATGATCATGCTGAAGGACAATCACATTGATTTTGCCGGAGGCATTCCGCAGGCCATTGAACGAGCCTGGGAATATGTGCAAAGACATCAGCCAGGCCTGAAGATAGAAATTGAAACCAGAAATCTGGATGAAGTCCAACAGGTCGCCCGGGCGGGCGCAGGCAAGGTCTTTCGTGTCATGCTCGACAATTTCACCCCGGCCATGCTGGGCGAGGGCCTCCGGATCCTCCACGGGGTTTTTGAAACCGAGGCGAGCGGCGGCATACATCTGGGCAACATCCTCGACTATGCGGCCACGGGAGTCGATTATGTCAGTGTCGGTGCCCTGATCCATCAGGCACGCAGTCTGGACCTCAGCCTGAAGGCGGTCTGACACGGAAGGGTACTACCCCCGGATTTCAATGTCACTTGGCAGGATATCCCTGTTGCAACAGCCAGGCCAGCACTTTCGGGCGCTGGTCTCCCTGAATGATGATCTCACCATCCTTGGCAGAACCTCCGGTTCCGCAATGTGTCTTGAGTTTTTTGGACAGTTCCTCCAGATCCTCCTCCCGGCCGATGAACCCCGTTACAACCGTGGCGGCCTTTCCCCCGCGATGTTTCGTCTCCAGTCTGATCCGCAGTTTCTGCTGCGCGACCGGAAGGGTCTCTGCCTGCGGTTCGTCGGTGCCGGGAACGAAATTTGGATCCGTGCTGTAGACGAGGCCGCCGGCATTCGGCTTGTGTTTTTTCGACATGTTCCGGAGTGTTGTGTTGGAGGAGCCGTACAAATTTACTGACCCTGCGCGAGGCTGTACGCTTTTTTGTCTCCCCACATATTGAGCAACTCTGTGGAACAGATCTTGAAGTCTGCCGAGAGGCGCTTGTAAAGTTCGATGATATCAGTTTGCGTGAGCGGCGCATCCCCCACGCTTTCGAAACGGCAGCGGTACTGGTTGACCAGGTTTGTGAAGACGGATCCCTTGGGCCATACCTGGGTACCCCGGTTGCTGATCGTCACCAGTTTGAACAGATCCAGCGTATGCCGGAGACATTTTTCTGCCACGATCCCGGGCTGCTCGGCGCTTTCGACGAACATATCCACGCCCACGATCGATTCCTGTTCCTTTTCCAGGCTCATGATCAGTGGATTTTTTTCCAGCTTGAAGATCGTCGGCGTTACCGGCTTATTGGGCATAATGGTTTTGGCACCATGTTCCGGTATGCGGCCAAAATGAGCAATGATGGCCTGTGCGAATGCTGTAGTGTCGAGTGCCGGCTTCGACCTGTCGCCGAAGTCACCCGTGCGGAAACCTGCCTCCAGGGTGTAGAGCAGCGCGTTCTCTATGATGGCGGCATGTTCCATGAGCCCAAGGTGCCGGAGCATGGTCAACCCGCTCAACAGCAGGGCTGTGGGATTGGCGATGTTCTTGCCGGTGATGTCGGGCGCCGTGCCATGGACTGCCTCAAAGATGCAGATATGATCGCCGATATTCGCGGAGGGTGCGAATCCCAGTCCGCCTACCAGTCCGGCGCAGAGGTCGCTGACAATATCACCCTGCAGGTTGGTCAGCACCACCACGTCGAACAGGTCCGGACGCGTGACCAGTTTCATGCAGAGGTCGTCTACGATCACATCATCCGCCTGGATCTCGGGATACTCCAGGGCCACCTCCCGGAAACACTCCAGGAAGAGTCCGTCCGTGATCTTCATGATGTTTGCCTTATGTCCGCAGGTGATGCGTCGGGCCTGTTTTTTGCGGGCCATCTCGAAGGCATACCTGATGACCTGCATCGAACCGGGTCGGGTGATGAACCGGCGGCTCAGCGCCACGTCGTGCGTCAGCATATGCTCGATGCCTCCGTAGGTGTCTTCTATATTTTCACGGACGACCGTGATATCGATCGGAATGCCGGCCCGGCTGAATACGGTGTCCACACCATGCAGGGTCTGGAAGACCCGCTTGTTGGCATAGGTGTTCCACGTCTTGCGCGCCGTTACGTTCACACTCTTCACCCCTTTTCCCTTGGGTGTTTCCATCGGCCCCTTGAACAGGATGCCGAGCGTCTCGATCCGCTGCTGCGCCTCGGGAGTCATCCCGTTCGAGTATCCCTTGTCGAACACCCATTTGCCCATGTCCACGTATTCGTAAGTCAGCGGTACCCCGGCTGCCTCGAAGATAGAGATCACGGCATCCATGATCTCCGGTCCGATCCCATCTCCTTTCGCTACGGCTATGTTCGTCATTTGGTCTTACATTTGAGGCGTGAAGAATGATTGTTAAGCGTTTTCTTGTACGCGCCGCAAAGTTACTCACCTGCGGGCATTCATGACAAGCGCAGACAGGATATTCGTCTTTCGCATAAACACCAATCGTCGCTAACAACAAACGGTACAACCATGCCATTCAAGGTGACAGCCGGAGTGAAGGTCAGTGTCGAGTGCTTCTACCAGCCAGACTATTCAAATCCATCCAACGGAGAATTCATGTTCGCCTATCGCATCACGATAGAGAACGGCAATCCCTATGCCATCAAACTGATGCGCAGGCACTGGCATATCTTTGACAGCAACATGCAGCGGCGGGAAGTAGAGGGCGAAGGCGTGGTCGGTGTCCAGCCGGTCATCCAGCCCTCCGAGATCTATCAATATGTCAGCGGTTGCAACCTGCGGACCGAAATGGGAAAGATGCACGGAACCTATGAGATGATCGACCTCGACAGCCAGCGCACCTTCACCGTCAACATCCCTGAGTTTGTCATGATCGCTCCGCTCAAATTGAACTGACTTAATCCAATTGCAATATTTATTATCTTTGTAAGACAGCCGGACCTGCAAAAAGATGAACGACAATTGGTTGTTTCTGAACATCCTGTCACATTTCTTACTCGCTTCCGCTGTCCGATCCAAGTCTTTCAACCCAAAGTAAATCTCTCCGGTCTCAATCGATGTACAAGGTAACTTTCAACAACAAGAACAAGGCTTTCTTCAACGCCCTTAAGGAATCTGTCGACCAGTACTTTCAGGAAAACAACCTGCGCAAGACGGGTAACTGGAAGCTTTATCTCAAAACGGCCATTCTGATTCCCGCGGCCATCGGCCTCTACCTCGCGCTTCTCTTCGTACCCATGCACTGGCTGGCAGCTGTGGCGCTTTGCGCCATCCTCGGTGTCACCATGGCTTCCATCGGATTCAATGTGATGCACGATGCCTGCCATGGCAGCTACTCCACCCGGTCCTGGGTGAATGAAGTCTTCGGGCTTACCCATAACTTCCTCGGCGGCAACGCATCCCTCTGGAAGATCAAGCACAACATCGTTCACCACACCTACACCAATGTCGACGGTGTGGACGACGATATCAACAACATGCCCTTCATGCGCGAATGCCGGACCCAGCCCTGGAAGCCGATGCACCGATATCAGGGCATCTACATGTTCCTGCTGTATGGTTTCACCTCCCTGTTCATGTTCGGAATGGACTACGTAAAGTACTTCTCCCGTAAGATGTACACCACGCCCATCCGTCACCTGGAGAAGAAGGATCACGTCCTCTTCTGGGTTGGGAAACTCTTCTTCATCGCGATCTACATCGTAATACCGGTCCTGGTCGTGGGATGGAAGCCCTGGCTGATCGGATTTTTCGTCACCCAGTTCGCTCTCGGCCTCACCCTTGCCCTGGTCTTCCAGCTGGCGCATGTGGTGGAACATGCCGAATTCGAAGCCGCCGGCATAGATCCCGTGCGCATCGAGAACGAATGGGCCATTCATCAGGTCAAGACGACGGCCAACTTCGCCGCAGGCAACCCGATCGTCACCTGGATGGTAGGTGGCCTCAACTACCAGATCGAACACCACCTCTTCCCCCGCATCAGCCATATTCACTACCCCGCATTGAGTCGCATTGTCAGGGAAACCTGCGAGCAGTTCGACCTGCGCTACAACTACTTCCCTACGACCCGCAAGGCCATTGCCTCCCACTACCGCTTTATGATGGATATGGGAAAGCATCCCTGATCACCGACCGGATATCATAAAAAAAGGGGGTTCACAGGACCCCCTTTTTTTATGACCTGGGTCTGTAACCCGAGGCCTGCAGGATCCGTTTTGCATCTAGTTTTAGCAGGTCCTCCGCGCGGGTATCCGGGAATTTTTTCATGTAGGCCCGGATGATCTGACGGCCGGTAAACAAGGAAATATGCCCTGGTGAACCCTCTCCCAGTTCCATGGTCATGGGGCCGTCGCCGATGAAATCACGGATACGTACCGGGTCGGATATGTAGAGCAGTTCGTTCTGCAGAAAAAAGTTCCAGATCAGGGCTTCGTTCTCCACAGCACCTTCGAGTTGTCTGGATGTGTAGCCTGTCTTCAGCGTGTCTGGTGTGTCGGGCATGAAAAGGTCCAGCAAATACATCCGTTTACCTTTATCGATCATGATGTCCAGCAGGTTTCTGTCGCCGGGCAGCCCCGGAAACAGGTCGTCGATCATGTTCTTTGTGCAGTTTACGGCGATCATCTCCGGCGTGAACCTCCGGGATATGTACTCCGGGTACAGCTGGAGTCCTTCGCGTGTGTGATAGATCGGTTCGTCCGCCCCCAGGTGAAGCTGCAGGCCGGTACCCAGACCATCCTGCATGATGATGTCTCCGTAGCCCCCGGTCCTGCCCTCAGCATATGCGTCAAGCGGCCCTATGAAGGTGTACAACCTTTCCGGAACCGGATAGGTCGGGAAATAGTGGC
>CANHUK010000091.1 GCA_947463755.1 Chitinophagaceae bacterium | reverse complement strand
TTCATCCGTTCTGCGGGTCATCGAGGCCCGGAGACGAAGGTTACGATCCGGATCAAACGAACGCTCCAGCACCTGCCCCTGCTTCCATTTCGATGCGCCACCCACCATGCATACGCATTCGGCGGCTCCGGTGGATGAAAGAAGTTCCCCCATACCGCCCGGCCTGTCCGCCGCAGGTCCCAGCAGAAAGACCTCGATGGCGCCCCCGCTCGGTTTCCGGAAGGGGATCCGCGCACTCAATACCCGGGTGTCGTTGAATACCATCAGCGCACCGGCCGGGATATACCGGCCCGCATGCCTGTAAGTGTCTTCCGCAATAATTCCATCACGATAAACCAGCAGCCGGGCGTCATCCCTCAAGGGCAGGGGGTGGGCCGCAATGCGTTCCTCCGGCAACTCATATGCATAGGATTCGATCCGAATATCCCTGGGATCCATGTTTCTTTCCGTTTTTTCACGCCATTCACACCAAAAACAGTTAAACGCAGGTCAGGTTGACAGATATCCACGTTTTTTCCACTTTAATTCACAGTCTATCCACGGGTAAAACCCGCCCGATCCCCGGGATGCAATATCCACGGGACTTCCCATTGTGGAAAAAAATTAAACGCCCAATTCTCCGGTGAAAGTGGGAAAATGTGTTATTTTGTGTCAATAAAGGGATAATCTCTCCTAATCTATTGTAAATGACGGGTTTCCTGGGTGAATACGAGGCCACTTTAGACCCCAAAGGTAGGTTCCTCCTCCCGGCTGGCATAAAAAAACAGCTGCCGGAGGATGAGGGTTCCCACTTTGTGATCAATCGTGGCTTCGAAAAATGCCTCACGATCTACCCGATGTCGAGCTGGACACCCCTTTTCGAGCGCATCAGCAAACTGAACGACTTTGATCCCAGGGTCCGGGAGTTTCGCCGATTCTTCCTGAATGGTGCCATCGCCACGGATTTGGATTCAGCGGGCAGGATGCTGATCCCCCGGAATCTGATGGAGCATGCAAGCCTCGAAAAGGATATTGTCCTGGTATCTGCCGTAAACAAGATCGAAATATGGTCGAAGTCGACCTACCAACAGCTCTTTGATACGCTTTCACCGGATGCGTTCAGTGAACTGGCCGCCCAGGTCATGGCGCCGCCCGGACTCTGATGACCGACCAAACCCCAGCGCATGGACGACACGCTTGCTGACAATGATGCCGGGAACTACCATGTGCCGGTGCTTTTGAAGGAAGCGCTTGACGCCCTGGCCATCAGGCCCGACGGAACCTACGTCGACCTGACCTTCGGCGGTGGCGGCCACAGTCGTGGGATCCTGGAGCGGCTCGGCCCGGATGGCAGGCTCATCGCCTTCGACCAGGATGAGGACGCCCGCCGCAACCTGCCGGATGATCCGAGGCTGCTCTTCGTGCCACATAATTTCAGGCATGTCGAACGCTTCCTTCGTCTCCACAGGGTATTGCCCGTAGATGGCGTGCTGGCCGACCTGGGTGTGAGTTCGCATCAGTTCGACGAGGGCGAACGCGGATTTTCCATCCGCTTCGATGCCCCGCTGGATATGCGGATGGATCGCCGACAGTCCGTCACCGCGGCTCAGCTCGTGAAGGATATGCCCGAGGAAGACCTCCACCGCATCTTCGAGCGATATGGGGAGGTGACCAACGCGAAGACCCTGGCCCGGACCATCGTACAGATCCGGTCGACACAGGCCATGCATACGGTGAAACAGTTCATGGACGCCCTTCAGGGCGTGGTGAAAGGCAATCCGCACCGCTACTTCGCGCAGGTATTTCAGGCGTTGAGGATCGCGGTCAACGACGAATTCGGGGCACTTGAGGAGATGCTGACGCAGCTCCCCTCGATCGTGAAACCCGGCGGGAGAGTGGCCGTCATCACCTTCCACAGTCTCGAGGACCGCATCGTGAAGCATTTCTTCCGCGAGGGCGCCATCGGGGCGGTGTCAAGGGATGAGATCTTCGGAACCCGACCCGATCTGCCGTTCAGGACCGTTCTCAAGAAGCCGGTCCAGCCGACAGACAAGGAAGTCAGAGCAAACCCCCGCTCAAGAAGCGCTAAGCTCCGGGTGGCGGAAAGATGTTAAGGATCGAAAGGAACATGGAACAGGATACAAACAGAGAGGCGCCGGTCGGGCAGGAAGAGGAGCGGGGCAGACCTGCACTCGGTAGCCGGTTGTTCAATCAGCGATGGCTGGTGACCAATATCCCTTTCTTTCTGTTCATCGCCTTCCTGACAGGTCTTTATATATACAACGGACACTTCGCCGAAAAGAAGATAAAGGACATCAACCGGGCCGCCGCCCGCATCAGGGATCTGCAGTACGAATACAAGACCGTGAAGAGCGAACTGATGTATCTGCAGAAACAAAGTGAAGTAGTGAAGGCGGTCCAGGGTATGGGATTGAAGGAGATCAAGGCGCCGCCCGTCAGACTCCGGGATTCGCTCACAGGACAGACGATAACGAAATAATAAAAACAAGCCGATTGGAAATCAAGAAGGACATATTGTGGAGAGGGTACCTGGTATTCCTGGGTATGCTGATCTTCAGTCTCTTCATCATCGGCAAGGCCGCCTACATCCAGCATGTGGAAGGCGACTACTGGAGAAGTCTGAGCGACAGTATCCATCTTCAGTACCAGGAACTGGATGCCGACCGCGGCACCATCTTCAGCGAAGACGGAAGCATGCTCAGCTCATCCATCCCCTTCTTTGACGTGCGCATCGATTTCAGCGCACAAGGCCTCCGCGAGAAATCCGGTGCGCGCTTCCGAAAGCATGTCGACTCCCTTAGCATACACCTCGCTTCGCTGTTCGGAGACCGCAGTCCGGAAGCATACCGCAGCGAGCTGGAGCAGGGCTTCAAGTCCAAAGAACGCTATCACCTGCTGAAACGTAACATCAGCTTCCGCGAATATCAGGCATTGAGGGATTTCCCCCTGGTAAGGGACGGACGCAACAAGAGCGGCTTCATCTTCGAAGACCGGGAGAAGCGCCTCACCCCCTTCGGTCTGCTGGCCAACCGGACCATCGGCCTCTCGAGGTCTTACGTGGATGGGAAAGGACGCATCATCAATAAGAATGTCGGACTCGAACTCGCCTACGACGAGGTGCTGACAGGCGTCAGGGGTCGTCGTCTGGTGCGCAGGATATCCGGCGGAGCCTATGTGCCGGTGGAGGGTTCTGAAACTGAACCGGAAAACGGACGCGACATCCGCACAACCCTCGACATCAATATCCAGGAGATCGCACACCAGGCCCTGTTGCGACAGCTCGAGACCCTTGAGGCAACCAACGGAACCTGCATCGTCATGGAGGTCAAGACCGGAAAGATAAAGGCCATCGCCAATCTCGGACGTCAGCCGGACGGTACCTACCATGAGGACCTAAACTACGCCATCACCGGTACCGAACCGGGTTCGACCTTCAAGCTGGTGACCATGCTCGCCGTATTCGAAGATGGGCTGGTGACACCGGAAACACAGGTGGACCTGGAAAAGGGTACCTGGCGCGTCGGCAGCCGCACGGTGAGGGACAGTGAACATCACGGCAGGAACGACGTCACCGTCAAACAGGCCTTCGAACTGAGTTCGAATGTCGGCATGGCCAAACTGGCCATGACTCATTACGCCGCCAACCCCATGCGCTTTGTGGAACACATGAAGAAACTGGGGATACATCAACCTACCGGACTCGGCCTTGCAGGGGAGACGAAAACCGTCATCCAAACCCCCGGGACCCGCAGCTGGTCTGCCAGCTCCCTGCCCTGGCTGAGCTTTGGATATAACGTAAAACTTACCCCGCTCCACACCCTGATGCTGTACAATGCGGTCGCCAACGGCGGACGCATGATGAAGCCCTATCTCGTGAACGCCATATTGCGGGATGGCCGGGAAGAGCGCAGTTTCAGCCCCGAAGTGGTCAAAGAGCGCATCTGCGGCCCGCAGACACTCGAAAGGCTGCGCGGCTGCCTTGAAGGCGTCGTAACGGAGGGCACCGCCAGGGTCCTGCGCAGTCCGCTGTATTCCATTGCCGGCAAGACAGGTACGGCACAGGTGGCCAATGGCAACAAGGGCTACAGCGATCGAATCTATCAGTCGTCCTTTGCCGGTTATTTCCCGGCCGACAACCCACGGTACTCCTGTATCGTCGTCGTCCGGAACAAGCCGCAGGCGAAGGTCTACTACGGTAGTGCAGTCGCCGGCCCCGTGTTTCGCGAGGTGGCCGATAAGATCTATGCGCTGGATGTCAGCGCACAACCCTCGTATGCGGCCAGGGAGGCCGCGGATAGCACAGCTTTCCGCTGGGTGGGCGCAGGCCGGGATTTCAGACTACTGCAGGAACGGATGGGCCTGAAGGCACTGGATTCAGCCGGAAAGGCCGGATGGACGGTCATGACCAATGAAACCGCCGGTCCCGTGCGCCGAAGTATGGCTTTGACAAGCGGGCAGATGCCCTCCGTCGAAGGCATGGGCCTGAGAGACGCTATCTACCTGCTTGAGAACCTCCGACTTAAAGTGGTACCGGTAGGAAGCGGCAGAGTGAAGAGACAATCCGTGGAACCCGGCACACCCATCAGAAAAGGACAAACCATCACCCTCGAAATGGGAGCCCCCTGAGGCCCTGAAAAAAGAAGCATGCCCGCATTGCACGACATATTATATCAGGTCCGACTGCGCTCCGTGATGGGCAGCACCGCCGTGGATATCGGCAGTCTGCACATCGACTCGCGTGAGGTCAGGCCGGGCGGCTGCTTCATCGCCATCCGGGGCACAAACACAGACGGCCACGCACATATACCGATGGCCGTCGAAAAGGGAGCCGTTTGCATCGTTTGTGAAGATCTGCCCGACGTCGTCAGTGAACAGGTTACCTATATCCGTGTTCATGACAGTGCAGCAGCGGCCGGTCGCATGGCCCATGAATTTCATGGCCGTCCCTCAGAAAAACTCAGACTGGTCGGAGTCACCGGCACCAACGGCAAGACCACGGTGACGACCCTCCTCTATCGCCTCTTCGGGGCACTGGACCACACAGCGGGACTCATCTCCACCGTCTGCTGCCAGATCGGGAACGAACAGATCCCATCTACCCATACCACTCCGGACGCCCTTAGCCTGAACGCCCTGCTCCGCCGCATGGCGGATGCCGGCTGCACCCATGTGTTCATGGAATGCAGCAGCCATGCCATCCATCAGCGGCGCATTGAGGGCCTGACATTCGCAGGTGCCATCTTTACCAACATCACCCACGACCACCTCGACTACCATAAGACCTTCGATGAATATATCCGGGTGAAGAAGTCCTTCTTCGACGGCCTCACCCCCGAAGCGTTCGCCATCTCCAACCTCGACGACAAGCGTGGGACGGTGATGCTTCAGAATACACCTGCGGATAAGTTCTACTACGGACTCCGTTCCATCGCCGACTTCAAGGGCAGGATCCTGGAGAACGGACTCTCCGGTCTGCTGATGCTCGTCAATGAACAGGAGGTTCACTTCCGGCTCATCGGTGAGTTCAATGCCTACAACCTGCTCGCCGTCTATGCCTGCGCGGTCTGTCTGGGAGAAGACCGCCAGGATGTACTGCGGGAGATGAGCAGGCTCGAAGGCGCCGAAGGCAGATTCGATCAGTTGAACTCCCCGGGCGGCCGCATCACCGGTGTGGTGGATTATGCACACACCCCCGATGCCCTGCAGAACGTACTCGCCACCCTGCGGAAGATAGCCTCCTCAGGTGAGCGCATCATCACCGTCGTAGGCTGTGGCGGAAACCGCGACCGGGCTAAGCGACCCGTCATGGGACAGGTAGCCGCCGCACACAGCGACCGGGTAGTATTCACCTCCGATAACCCGCGCGATGAGGATCCCGCGGAGATCCTCCGGGAAATGGAGTCGGGCGTAACGGTCACGGATAAGCGAAAAGTCATCGTGATCGCCGACCGTCGGGAAGCGATCAAAACAGCCGTGAGCCTGGCCGCGCCCGGAGATATCGTACTCGTGGCAGGCAAGGGTCACGAAAAATATCAGGAGACCAGGGGTGTGCGCATCGCCTTCGACGACCGGCAGGTGCTGGAGGAGATGTTCAGGATGCTTGAAAAATAAAGAGACAGGACGACCGGAAGGTCGCCCGATAAATATAAACCATGCTCTATCAACTGTTCGACTGGCTTGCAGATCAGGGCGTCAAATTCCCGGGGAGTGGACTGCTGCAGTTCATCACCTTCCGGGCCATGCTGGCCGTCCTCCTGTCGCTCGTCATCACCCTGTTCATCGGGAAGCATATCATAGCGTTCCTGAAACGCCGTCAGGTAGGGGAGAGCGTGCGCAATCTGGGACTGCAGGGAGAGGAGAAGAAGCACGGCACCCCGACAATGGGCGGCATCATCATCCTGCTCGGTATCATCGTCCCCACCCTGCTATTCGCCGACCTCGACAAGGTGTATATCCGCCTGCTCCTGGTCAGTACCATCTGGCTCGGTATCGTCGGATTCATGGACGACTACCTGAAATTGCGCGCCAAGCGCATGGCCGCCAAAGCAGGCGGCACCCATGTG
>CANHUK010000090.1 GCA_947463755.1 Chitinophagaceae bacterium | reverse complement strand
GCTGTGGCGGACGCGGAACGGGCGCGGCCATGCAGGCGCTGTCAACCACGCAGAACGTGAAACTCGTTGCTATGGCTGACGCGTTTCGCGACCGGATCGATGGTTGCTACAAGGCCATCACCAACGACGAAAACTCGGAGAAGGGAAAGAACATCAAAAGCAAAGTGGATGTACCGGAAGATCGCAAGTTCGTTGGCTTCGACGCTTACCTGAAGGCCATTCCCCTCGCAGACGTGGTCATTCTCTCAACGCCTCCCGGTTTCCGGCCGATCCATTTCGAAGAGGCAGTGAAGCAGAACAAACACATCTTCATGGAAAAGCCGGTGGCCACCGATCCTGCCGGCGTGCAGCGTGTCCTGGCTGCAGCAGCAGAAGCTAAGAAGAAAAAACTGAACGTGGTGGTTGGCCTGCAGCGCCATTACCAGAATTCATACCGCGAACTGTTCAAGCGCAAAGACCTGATCGGAGACATCACTTCAGCGCAGGCCTGGTGGAACAACGACGGCGTATGGGTCAACAAGCGTAAACCCGAACAAACCGAAATGGAATACCAGATGCGCAACTGGTACTATTTCGTCTGGCTTTGCGGTGACCACATCACCGAACAACACATCCACAACATCGACGTCATCAACTGGTTCAAAGGCGGATACCCCGTCAAGGCCCAGGGCATGGGCGGCCGTGAAGTCCGGAAGGGGAAGGATCATGGTGAGATCTTCGACCACCATTTTGTGGAATTCGAATACGCCGACGGCTCCATTCTCAACAGCCAGTGCCGTCACATCAAAGGCACTTCCGCCCGTGTGGATGAGCAGTTCATGGGTACCAAGGGACGCATCCATTGCGGCAAAGCCAACATCGTCGACCATAAGGGCAAAGTGCTCTATCAGTTCGATAAGAAAGGAGAGAACAATCCTTATCAGTCCGAACATGATGAACTCTTCGCCGCCATCGCCAAAGGAGAATATAAATTCGCCGATGCGGAGAATGGTGCAATGAGTTCCATGACCTCCATCCTTGGACGCATGGCCACCTATTCCGGACAGGTCATCCCGATGGAGAAAGCGCTGAATTCAGGTATCAACCTGCAGCCCGCCGTCTACGACTTCGCCGCAGCTCCTCCTGTATTGCCGGGCCCAGACGGTTTCTACAAGGTAGCCGTACCTGGTGTTACGAAGTACGTCTGATCAATGATCTGAATAATGTAAAACTCCTGAGTCGGGATGAGTTCCCGGTCTCAGGAGTTTTTTTTGAGATATTGTGGATATTTCCATTTTAATGATCCCGGATAAGCTTACGTCCAAATTGATCAGGCGATATAATTTCTAATTTCAAAAATGGCACCTGGTGTCAACTGAAAACGATGAATGAGTTCGATGTCCGGCGTTTCAGGATGTTCCTTAAGGTATGATAAGATCAATAACATTTTGGCCATACCTCTCTTTATACCCTTATCCATGCCGTCGCCAAATCCAACCTCTATTCCAAGATTAAAGACTTTCTCCGTGCCCCCTTTCATCGCATCGTCCAACATGCTTTCCACGACCATTTTGTGTGACAGCATCCGATCCATCCGATGTTCCATGATTAACAGCTCATGTTCAGTATAGGTGCTCAAATCCCATGCATTCACAGCTGCTATAAGACCATCCAGTTCCGCGCGTTGTTCTGGTTTCAGGACTTCCATAACTTTTTCAGGTTGGGTGAAAAATAACATCCACGCATCCTCGTGTTTCTCAATACCGAAAGTACTCATTCTGGCCAATTTCTCCCACTTTCTGATCTCAACAAATGTCATTGTTACCCCTTTGATGGCAACCTGCGGTGAACCTCCTGTCATGGGTTGGACATGATGGATCCAATTTGGATGATCATCAAAAAGAATATGATCGAGCAGACAAAGCGCATAGACAGGATACAGATCTTCGATTTTGCCGCCAGGTTTCATCTGCCTCGTGTACAATCTGTATGCATTCAACATCACCCGCTGTTCGAAATCAGCTGTTTTTCGGATCTGCATTTCAACAATGAAATGACGCCCCTTTCGATCCCGGCAACGCACATCGACGATCGACATCTTGAGCCCATCGATCTCCGCCTGCAATTCTGAAGGCAGATATTCTATCGATTCGATGGGATCCTGTAAAGGCAGGAATGTGTTGAGTAAATGAATCAGCGCAGACGGGTGATGGTGAAAGATCTGTTTGAATATGCGGTCGCTGCGCGGATCGGACATGGTATGTTTTTTACAAAGTTCCCATGCGTCGAAAGCACTAAATATGTCCAATGATCATGATCTGAGTGTTCTTTTCAGAAAAACCGATGTGTTTTACTGCTCAGTTTTATGTGATTTCATGACTGCATGCACTCAATTACATCACGGAAACAGCTAGCTGATCGCCCTATAAGTCAGCTTCATGAACAGCGGATGAAATTTGGATAAAATAAATATGAATAATTTTTGTTGCTCTGATCAAATAAATACAGGTTGACCTGATGTTAAACACCAGGGAATGATATGATCTGATATTTATTGGCTTATTCCCTTACGACAGAATATCCTTCCGCTTGAATACGTAAAGTGAAGCCCCCAGAAAAAGAATAACATGCAACAATAACATCCCGGCCGACCGCATCACCGCCGGCAGGTTCTCCACCGATCCGGGGATCTGCTCGTTGGATGCATTCACCGCCACATCAAAGAAACCCTTCCAGCCGAGCATGTGGGTCGTGAAGAGATAGGGCTTGATCTCCTGATAGATCGGCAGGTTCAGCGAATTGAGGATCGTAAAGAGGATGATGATGCTCATCGTCGCCATGATCGGCCCGATGGAATTCTCTGCAAAAATACTGAGGAGGAAGGCCAGCGCCGATACCGTCACCATCGCCAGCGCTGCGAACCCAAAGGCGGCGACATAACGCCAGGCAGCATCCGCTGCAGAGATCTGCGTCACCACCTCGCTTTTCATGATGATCATATCATCCGCCCCGAAGATGAACAAAGAAAAGAACAAGGTCCAGACCGCCATCCAGACCAACAGCGCCATCGTGTACACGAAAGATGCCAGGAATTTCGAGAGGATGATCTGCGTACGACTCACCGGACGGCTGGCCAGCAATCGAAGCGTGCCCATGTTCGCCTCTCCGGAGATCATGTCGCCGGAAACCAGGGCGATCAGCAGTGGCACATGCACCAGCAAGGTCTGAAGGATGATGTAAGCCAGGAGGTAGCCATTCAGCACGCGGCCCTGGACATCGAACGTCTCTGACAGGGCCGCCATCCCGAAGTTGATATAAGACTCCCCATCGGCCCAGAAACCCAGCTGGATCAGCCAGATGATGCCGGCGACGGCGCCGAAAGCGATGTACGTACGAGGCTTCCGGAAGATCTTGAACAGTTCAAGTCGTATGAGGTTGATCATCGGGTTCAGGCGTGTGTGAGTGAAAGAAAATAGGCTTCGAGGCGATTGACGGGCCGAAGGGCCTGGATACGCACCCCCTCAGCAACAAGCGCATCTACCAGCGCAGGGATCTCGGCATTGGCCATCCTCAGTACCACCTGTGGCAATTGGTCTCGCATCAATTGATCAGCCCATCGGGTCTTCTCAATGCATGCTACCGCAAAACCGTCATCCTCAGCTTCCAGGTGTAATTCACGATCCTGTGGATCTACCAGTTCGCGTACACTTCCCTCCACGATCTTCTTTCCCCGGTCGATGATGATCATCCGGTTGGCCATGAGCTCCACTTCCGCCAACAAGTGCGAAGAAATGAGGAAGGTCTTGCCCTGTTCCCGGCTGAGCGACAGCACCAGGTTCCGGATATCCGCAATGCCCTGCGGATCGAGTCCGTTCGTCGGTTCATCGAGGATGATCAGGTCCGGGTCATGCACCAGCGCACAAGCAATCCCCAACCGCTGCTTCATGCCCTGCGAATAGGTCTTTACCCTGTCTCCCGCGCGCTTTTGCAAGCCAACCAGCTCCAGGGTCTCCTGAATGCGATCTTTAGTGATGCCCTTACCACTCATGCGGGCGAAAAGAGAGAGGTTTTCCTGTCCGGTCAGGTATCCATACAGATCCGGCTTTTCGATCACTGCACCCACGCGTGACAAAACTTCCCGGCGATGCTGCTGCAGATCCATCCCGAAGACCCGGATCTGTCCGGCATTGGGCCTGATAAGCGTCAGCAACATCCGGATGGTGGTTGACTTTCCTGCGCCGTTCTGGCCCAGGAAACCAAACACATCCCCGGGAAAAACAGTGAATGAAAGATCATCAACGGCCTTGAATGACCCATAGGTCTTGGTCAATCCGGAAACTTCAAGCAGGGGTGGGGTCTCAACAGTGGAAGGCATCCATTTCTAACAAACAATGATTGCATTGGTTGTTGGCGACGGATAGCAAAAGTGAAACCCGGGAAACACATGTATTGACATGTGTTTCACCGGGTGCACCCGCACAGGTTGCATACGCCTGTGCATAATGGAAGACAAGGAACTTACGGATCAGTCCTTGCTTTCTCGGGATCTTACAAAAAGCTTGCGACCTCCCAATGCGGCACCGGCAGCCAGGAGGAGGCTGATGCCCCCGTCAAGTGGGACGGCAGGATCGTTTGAGGATGGATCTTCAGGGTCCTGGGCAAAGACGCCCATGGAAATGAACATGAAGACAACCAGTATGGTGACATGTAAGCCTATGCGAAATGTGCGGAGCATAATTGATTTTTTAAAACGTGATGTTCGGCTGATGTCTTTCATCATTGCTTGACAATATCCGACACCGTGCGATTACCGGAGGCATCGATCGCTACCAAATGATACATGCCTTTACCAAGACCAGACACCGGGATCTCTACCCGAGCGGAGGTTACCCCCGTCTGTTGCCAGACATCCCGCCCGAGCAGATCTACCAACCGAAGGTTCCAGGGCGCCTTCGTCGCATCCAGTGATACAGATACCACGGAACTGCCCGCCACCGGATTCGGGAACACCTTCAACACACCGGTGTTTCCGGGTTCCGGGGTTTGCACACCGGCACCTGATCTGGCGTAGAGTACTACCATGAATCGTCCTCCGCTGCTGGCACTGTCTGCACCCACCGTAAAGTCAATGTCCAGAGGTACCTTCAGATCGATCATGGTCTCCTTTCCGGACGATCTGTCGATCAGACGTGCATCCATGCCCGTCGGGAGTTTCAAGCCTTCCGCTTCAATGCGCATCCGGTAAGGAAGCTGACGCATCTGACTGAGATGTAAAAACAGGGTATCCGTGGCCGTTAGTTCGGGGTGGTGTTCGAAAACAAGGGTCTTGCCATCACGACGCAATCCGAGATTATCCGAGCCGTTCAACATCTTGATACCATCCAGTTTATCAATGGATCTGGAAGCGCCGGGATGGAAATAGGCAACGGCTCCATCATAGTTGATCGTATCCTGCCAGAGTTGGAATCGAAGCGAAGGCGGTGCCTGAAGTTGTGCATTCCCCATCATGTCCATCGTCACCAGGCTGCCTTTGCTGGTTTCACGGAATACCAGGGACGCAGCACCTGATGCGGTAGCCCTGACAAAAAAGGCCTGACCGCTCTGGATCTGCGTGGTGTGCGCAGTGAAACCAGTACCTGCACCAATGCTGGAGTACTGACCGGTACTTATGTTGTAAGACACATATCTGCCCAATCCGTTTGTTCCTCCGGGCTTAGCATCCCACATGTACAAGATGTTATCCAGATTGGTCCGATTGATGGTACCAGCATCGGTAAATAAGGCAGGATTCACCGGAGATGCGTATGGATTCGCGACCAGGAAATACTGTCCGGCCGTGGCAGCCGTCAGCGATTTGGTATGCGTGCCGGAGATCAGCGAGCCGGTGGCAGACAACGTGGTGGCAATGCCATTGGGCAGATTGCCCGGCCCGCCGATATACGTGGTGCTCCCATTGTTGTACGGACCCGTCTGGAACAAGGCATAGCCGATATTCGTCGTGCCATCAAACAACAATGAGGAGTTGGTATTGGTGACCGGCTGCCAGCCGGCATCGTAGTAGCGCATGGAGGGATTAGGACCCACAGCCAACCCGTTGTTGGCACTCGATGGGTTATTTGTACCTGCAGGCCCCCAGATCTCTACGCCGGTATTGCCATTGGGCACATCGTTGTTCTGCCAGTTGGCAAAGACGCTGTTATTGGTGGATCCGGTGAGCGGGGCACAGAAGAAGCGCCATTTGCGACCGGCCGGCATGTATCTTTCGACCGTGACATTCGTGGCGCCACTGAGTGTCCCGAGGATCTGACCAATACGCGCGGTGCCGGAAGCATCACTCTTCAGGGTGACCGGCCTTCCGCCCATGTTCAGCGTACCGGCAGCGCTCACACTGATCGATGAGGTGGGCAGGAGGGTCAGGGTGGCAGTACCTCCGACGGTCACGTTTCGATCCGTCGTGAAATCAGTATTCAGTTGAGCCGTACCTGAGTTGAGCTCGATGATGTCATTGGCATGCGGTACGGCATTGTCGCTCCAGTTGCCGGCGACGTTCCACAGATTACTCACCGCACCGGTCCATGATTTATT
>CANHUK010000089.1 GCA_947463755.1 Chitinophagaceae bacterium | reverse complement strand
TCATAGTTCTCAAGGGTCCGGATGATCTGGTCCTTATTGGCTTCCAACTCGGATTGGTCCATGACGATCTTCTCTCCGGCGTATGTTTCGAGCAGGTCCAGGGAAGGATAGCGATAATCCTTAAGGTCCAGCACCGGATCATAGGGTGGAAGATTTTCCACTCTTTCGCGGCCCTCCGCCTTCGGATCGGCCTGGGGTACCGGCTTGATCTGCAGGGGCAGGTCTGCTGATGGTGCGGGTGGCCGTTCTGTCTCGATGGGCGGCCGGGATACCGGTGCAGGCGGCACCGGGGATACCGGTGGTGGGGCAGGCTGCCAGGGGGGATCCTGCCGATCAGGCACCCGGGCAGGTGTCTCTTCGTAGAGGGTGATCTCCGCATCACTGTCGGTATGGGAAGCCTCATCTCGTATGGTCAGGGGGACCTGCGACCCGCCAACGCCCCGCATGCGATTGCCTTTGGCCTTGTCCGGCCGGGGTTCATTCACGGGTTCCGGATCTGCCGGAGTGACAGGAACAGGGACTTCCGAGATCTCCGTATCGGGTGCCGGCCGGGCGGCTGAACGGGTCGGCATCCTGGGCACGCGGAAGACGGGATTGAAACGCCAGATGATCAGCGACAGACCGGCAACCCCGAGTGCCATCGCCGTACCAAGGGCGCCCATGAATCCGGTCATCCAGTCGGACATGCCCTGGCCGAGGGTGCCTCCCCAGGGGAATTCAGCGCCCCCGGTCAGGAAGGCCAATGAAATACTGATGATGAACAAGGCCGGAATGGCGGTGAATAAATGCCGGCGGACATGAAAGATGCGCTGCCCGAAAAGCATGTTGGCGCCCCCCACGAAGAGCAGCTGGCAAAAAAACAGCGAAGCCAGTCCAAAGCCCTGAAAGATGAACAGATAGGAGATGAAGGCCCCAAAGGTACCCAGCATGTTGGCGATCTTCAGGGAGTTGGGCCGCAGGATCGATGTTCCGTTATCACGGATCACATCCATATCCTCCTGCCAGGTGAACAGATAGCTCACGAAGGCGACGAACAGGAATACGGAGAACATCATCAGCACGGCGCCGATGATCTTATAGGTGCGGTCGTCCCGCACGACTTCCTGCAGGCTGACCTCAGGTTCCTTTTCAGGCCTGAGTTCTTCCTGTTCCGCTTTCTGCTTGCCCTTGCTTGTCTTGAGGCGATTGGCCATACTTACTGTACCGGATTGGCGTGAGCGGCAAAGATAGCGGTGAATGTATTATCTCAGGGAGGAAAGGCGCTGGAAGATGGGCTTATTCCTCCTCATCCGGTGCCAGCAGCGAACCCGGCACCCCGGCCACCAGCAGCAACCAGCCGATGATGAGGAGCAAGCCGCCGAGCGGCGTCACAAAGGCAAACATACCCAGGCCACCTTTTCCGATCACCGTCAGAAAGATGGACACGTACAGTGAACCACTGAACAGGACAATACCCCAGATGAAGAACTGCCCGGAACGATTCATCGACTGAGTGCGATAGCGCTTGTAGAGGATGCCCGTGGCCAGAAGGGCAAGAATGTGATAGAATTGGTAGGAGACGGCCGTCTGATAGGTCAACATCTGATCAGGCGTCAGGTATTGTTTGAGGTAGTGGGCTCCAAAGGCACCGATCATGACGGTCAGGGCCCCCAGAAAACCGGCGAGCTTCACAAAAATCCTGTTCTTATGCATGTTCAATCATTTCAAGGATATCCTGCGCATCGGGAGCCGGATCTGAGATCACCAACCGCGCACGTTCGTAAAATGCTCTCCGCTGCCCCAGCCTTTCCATCACCAGTTCTCTGAGCGCCTCTCCCCTTCTGCCTTCGAGTACGGGCCGGTGCATGTTTTCTTTTTCGAGTCGTTGCAACAACACGTCGGTTGGCGGATCCAGCCACAGGGTGATGCCATTTCGATTCATCCAATCCATATTGTCACCAAAACAAGGGGCTCCTCCACCTGTGGAGATGATGGCCCCAAGTCGGCCGGGCATCCCTGCTTCTGTGTTTCCTTCCGCCGAAAACATCTCCGTGATCTGTTCGAGCCAGAATCGTTCCCGGGCGCGAAAATAAGCTTCTCCATCCGTTTTAAAGATCTCGGCAATGGTTCGGCCTTCATTGGATTCGATGACCTGGTCCAGGTCGCACCACGGCAAGCCCGTTCGGGCCGCCAGGCGACGTCCGAGATGACTCTTGCCCGACCCCATGAATCCGATCAGATAGAGGATCATGGCTTCGAAATATGGTTGGGGTGAAGGCAGCCAGGTCTCATTTGAAGGCGTTAAGACCGGTGATATCCATGCCGGTGATGAGGAGGTGGATATCGTGCGTGCCCTCGTAGGTGATCACGCTTTCGAGATTCATCATGTGCCGCATGACGGAGTACTCTCCGGTGATGCCCATACCGCCCAGCATCTGGCGCGCATCGCGGGCGACCTGTGTGGCCACCTGACATCCGTTACGTTTGGCCATGCTGATCTGGGCGGCGGTGACCTTATGCTGATCCATCAACACCGCGAGCCGCCAGTTCAGCAGCTGGGCTTTGGTGATCTCGGTCAGCATTTCCGCCAGTTTCTTCTGCTGAAGCTGGAATCCACCGATGGGTCGATCGAACTGTTCGCGCTGTAAGGAATAGCGGAGTGCCGTATCGTAGCAATCCATTGCGGCGCCGATGGTGCCCCATGCGATGCCGAAGCGTGCCTTGTTGAGGCAACTCAGCGGCCCCTTCATGCCCTGTACATTCGGCAGTATATTCTCTTTCGGAACCTTCACATTATCAAAGACGAGTTCTCCGGTGGCCGAAGCCCGAAGACTCCATTTACCATGGGTTGTGGGAGTTGTAAAACCTTCCATGCCGCGTTCGACGATCAACCCGCGGACAATGCCCTGTTCGTCACGTGCCCAAACGACAGCCACTTGTGCAAACGGGGCATTGCTGATCCACATCTTCGCTCCGTTGAGCAACACATGATCGCCCATGTCGCGGATATTGGTGACCATGCCCGAAGGATTACTCCCGTGGTCAGGTTCCGTGAGGCCAAAGCAGCCCAGCCATTCTCCGCTTGCCAGTTTCGGCAGATATTTCCGGCGTTGCTCCTCACTGCCGTAGGCATGGATCGGAAACATGACGAGCGATCCCTGCACGGAGGCCGTAGACCGGACACCGCTGTCGCCCCGCTCCAATTCCTGCATCATCAACCCATAGCTGAGGTAATCCATGCCTCCGCCGCCATATTCTGTCGGGATGGTGGGTCCGAAACAACCCAGCTCTCCGAGCTGACGGACGATCTGGACCGGAAACTCCGCCCGCTGAGCATATTCCTCAATGATCGGCGAGATCTCCCTTTTCACATAGGTCCTGACGGTATCCCGGATGAGCAGATGCTCTTCGTTCAGCAGTTCGTCGAGTTGGAAATAGTCCGGGCTTTGGAAGAGGTCGGAGGAAGCCATGGCTTTAGATTATAAATGCAAAGATAGCGGAGATGTCTGCGAATTGAAAGACTCAGCCATGATTTGCATCAGTCCGAGGCTCTGCCCGACAGATCCTCGAACCAAACCGGCCCGGCATTGTCCCAGTCGCCGTTATAGTTGATGAACAGTTCCTCTCCCGCCTCAATATCACGTACCGCGGTCACGGTGATCATATCCTCGTCGTAATCCATCTCATACTCGCAGTTGGAGGGTGACGCATGGTTATACACCGGCACATAACCCATGGCCATACAACAGCGGGTCTTGTCATCTCCCCATTCGAAGATATAGTCGTGCAAAGGTGTCCGGTCCAGCAACTGCCGGTCTTCCGGCCCCATGACGATGACCGGAGACAGTTCCACGATGGTTCCACGGGCGATGGGTTCACTGGTAAACACGCCGCGTCCCATGTTTGGGGTGGGTGCGATCGTCAGAAAGGGAAGAATCATGCGGGGTGGCTTTACGAAACCGATAATGGGTCATAATTTAGCGCAAATTACGGTTCATGAGCAATGAAATCCGTCAGCCTGATCTGCGGGAGCAGTTCTCGGAGCTTGTACGCGAAAGCGACAAGTCCAGGCTGGTGGATTTTCTGAACGACCAGAACATCAGCGATGTCGCTGAATTGATCGAAGAAGACGAAGACCATGCCGTACCCGTTATCTGCGCCCTCGAGATCCAGCGGGCGGCGGGCACTTTCAAGATCCTCGAGCTTTCCACCCAAAAACACATCATCCAGGAACTGCCGCCCCAGAAGACGGCGGAACTACTCAACGAACTCCCTTCCGACGACCGCACCGCCTTCCTGGAGGAACTCCCGAACGAGGTTGTCCGTGAGCTGATCCGACTCCTCAATCCGGAGGAACGGAAGATCACACTCGCACAGCTCGGCTATCCGGAGGAGAGCGTCGGTCGTCTGATGACGAACGACTACCTGGCCGTGGAGGACGACTGGACGGTCAGGGAGGTCCTCGATCATATCCGTCATCATGGAAAGGACATCGAAAACCTCGATGTAATCTATATCGTCAACCGGCAGGGCCAGCTGTTGGATGACCTCAGGATCCGCGAATTCCTGCTATCACCACCGGACCGGATGGTGCAGGACATGGTCGACGGGCGCTATGTGGCACTCCATGTGCATGACGACCAGGAATCTGCCAACCAGATCTTCAAAAAAGAGAACAGGCTTGCCCTCCCGGTGATCGATGACCGGAAGGTCATGCTGGGCATCGTGACGATCGATGACGTACTGTGGGTAGCCAACGAAGAGTTCAGCGAAGACATGCAGAAGATGGGTGGTACAGAGGCCCTGGACGAACCCTACCTGGAGATCCCCATCTTCAAACTATTCAAGAAACGGGTCGTATGGCTGATCGTCCTCCTGTTGGGCGAGATGCTAACGGCAACCGCCCTGGGCTATTATGAGGCGGAGATACAGCGGGCCGTGATCCTCACCCTGTTCATCCCGCTGATCATCTCCAGCGGCGGCAACAGCGGATCGCAGGCCTCCACCCTGATCATCCAGGCGATGGCGGTGGGAGAGATCAAGATGCGCGACTGGTGGAATGTCATGCGCCGGGAGATCATCTCCGGTCTGCTGCTGGGCAGCGTGCTGGGCATCATCGGGTTCGCGCGCGTGGTTATCTGGTCGCAATTCTTTCCGGACACTTACGGCCCGCACTATCTTTTCGTGGGTGCTGCTGTGGGTTTCTCCCTTGTTGGCGTCGTCTTGCAAGGCACCCTCACCGGATCCATGCTCCCCATCATCCTGAAGCGGATGGGCGCCGATCCGGCGGTGTCCTCCGCCCCCTTCGTGGCCACGATCGTGGATGTCACGGGACTGATCATTTATTTCTCCTTCGCCTTTCTTTTTCTTGAGGGACTGATGCTCTGAAGGGCCCGCACAATTCATATTGCATATTTTCGTTATCCATTTAGACCGGAACGCATCTTTCCGGCTTGTGGAACATACTAAAAACTTGCAGTCACCATGTGTGGAATTGTGGCTTATGTGGGCGGCCGGCAGGCCTGGCCCGTCATCCTGAAGGGATTGAAAAGACTAGAATACCGTGGCTATGACAGCTCCGGCGTTGCGCTCCTGGACGAGGAGCTATCCGTTTATAAAAAGAAGGGAAAGGTTGCGGCACTGGAAGAAAGCCTCATGGGGCGGGCGCTGCCAGCCTCTATCGGCATCGGGCATACGCGCTGGGCGACCCACGGAGAGCCGAGCGACCGGAATGCTCACCCACACCTCTCCGCCTCTGGCAAGCTGGCTATGATCCACAACGGGATCATAGAGAATTATGCCCTGCTCAAGCAGGAACTGCTGAACAAGGGATACGTCTTCCACAGCGATACCGATACTGAAGTGCTGTTGAATTTCATTGATGACATCCGGGAGCACAATAACTGCTCAGTCGAGGAAGCCGTTCGCATCGCTCTGAAAAGGGTCGTCGGCGCCTATGTGATCGTCATCCTGGACCGCGATCATCCCGACACTCTGATCGCAGCACGTAAGGGCAGCCCCCTGGTCATCGGCATTGGCAAGGGGGAACATTTCCTGGCATCCGATGCTTCTCCCATCATCGAATACACCAAGGAAGTGGTGTACATCAATGACTATGAACTGGCGATCATCCGTCCGGATGAATTGATCCTGAAGAACCTCGGCAATGAAACGATCACACCCTACATCCAGAAGCTGGACCTTGAGCTGGCGGCCATCGAAAAGGGCGGTTTCGATCATTTTATGATCAAGGAGATCTTTGAGCAACCCCACACGATCTTCGATTGCCTTCGGGGGCGGCTGGAATTGGAGCAGGGACGCATCCGCATGAAGGGCGTTGAAGCACACATGGAGAAGCTGGTGAAGGCCGACCGCATCATCATGGTGGCTTGTGGGACCAGCTGGCATGCCGGACTCGTGGCGGAATATTTATTTGAAGAACTGTGCCGCATCCCTGTTGAGGTGGAATACGCTTCTGAGTTTCGCTACCGGAACCCCGTGATCCGTCCGGGGGATGTGATCATTGCCATCTCCCAAAGCGGTGAAACAGCAGACACACTGGTTGCGATCGAAAAAGCGAAAGAACAGGGT
>CANHUK010000088.1 GCA_947463755.1 Chitinophagaceae bacterium | reverse complement strand
CCTCCATCATGGTATATGGCGGCACCATCGCACCCGGACATTACAAGGGAGAGGACCTCAACATCATATCCGCCTTCGAAGCCCTGGGGAAAAAGATCGCAGGGAACCTTGATGAGGCCGATTTCAAGGGCATTGTCATGAACGCCTGCCCCGGCCCGGGCGCCTGCGGCGGCATGTACACCGCCAATACCATGGCCTCCGCCATCGAAGCCCTGGGTATGAGCCTTCCTTACTCCTCCTCCAACCCCGCCCTGAGCGAGGAGAAGAAACAGGAATGCAAAGATGCCGGTAAATACATCCAACGACTGCTGGAAAAGGATATCAAACCGTCAGACATCATGACGGCCAAGGCTTTTGACAACGCCCTGACGCTCATCATGGTACTCGGCGGATCCACCAACGCGGTCCTTCACTTCATCGCCATGGCCCGCGCCGTAGGCGTTCCACTCACACAGGACGATTTCCAGCGGATCAGCGACAAAGTGCCCGTACTCGGAGACCTTAAGCCCAGCGGCAGATACCTGATGGAAGACCTCCACAATGTTGGCGGCGTTCCGGCTGTATTGAAATACCTGTTGGCAAAGGGATTGATCCATGGCGATTGCCTCACCGTCACCGGAAAGACGATGGCCGAAAACCTCGCTGACATTCCGGATCTCGACTTCAACAGCCAACGCATCATCCTGCCGGTAGAAACCCCGGTAAAGGCCACGGGCCACCTGCAGATACTTTACGGAAACCTGGCCTCCGGTGGCAGCGTAGCCAAGATCAGTGGGAAAGAAGGAGAACGCTTCAGCGGACCGGCCCGTGTCTTCGATGGCGAAGAACAACTGATCTCGGGCATACGAGAAGGCAGGGTAAAGGCAGGGGATGTAGTGGTCATCAGATATGTCGGTCCCCGCGGTGCGCCCGGCATGCCGGAGATGCTCAAACCGACCTCCGCCATCATCGGCGCAGGCCTCGGTAAGTCCGTCGCCCTCATCACCGACGGACGTTTCAGCGGCGGTACGCATGGTTTCGTGGTGGGGCATATCACGCCTGAAGCCCACGACGGCGGCCTGATCGCCCTCGTGCACGACAACGATATCATTGAGCTCGACGCCGTCAATAACCAGATGATCCTGCATGTCAGCGAAGCAGAGATCGAACAGAGGCGCAAGTCATGGCAGCAGCCTCCGCTCACCGTCAGCAAGGGGATCCTCTACAAGTACGCCAAACAGGTACGCACCGCCGCCGAAGGCTGCGTCACAGACGAATAACACCGAACCATCCGCCGAAAGCCCAAAACACATCCACATGGACACCGCACTCAGTACGTCACCCGCCACCGCCACGCAACAGACCCGAACCATCTCCGGCTCACAGGCCGTCTGTGAAGCCATGGTACAGGAAGGCGTCAGCACGATCTTCGGATACCCCGGTGGAGCCATCATGCCCATCTACGACGCGCTCTACGGGTATGAAGACCGGCTCGAACACATCCTCGTACGCCACGAACAGGGCGGCATACACGCTGCCCAGGGCTACGCCCGTACGTCGGGCCGCACCGGTGTGGTATTCGCCACCAGCGGCCCCGGCGCCACCAATCTCGTAACCGGTCTCGCCGATGCGATGATCGACTCCACCCCGCTGGTCTGCATCACCGGACAAGTATTTGCACATCTGCTCGGGACTGATGCCTTTCAGGAGACCGATGTGATCAATATCACCACGCCGGTCACCAAGTGGAACTACCAGATCACCGATGCCGCCGAGATCCCCGAAATCCTGGCGAAGGCCTTCTACATCGCTGGCAGCGGACGCCCCGGCCCTGTGCTGATCGATATCACAAAAAACGCCCAGCTGCAATTATTCGAATATCAGGGCTATAAACCCTGCCACCACATCCGAAGCTACCGGCCGAAACCTGTGGTCCGGAAGGCGTACGTCGAAGAAGCTGCCCGGCTCATCAACGAAGCCGAGCGCCCCTTTGTGATCTTCGGACAAGGTGTGATCCTGGGCGGTGCGGAACAGGAATTCAAAGCCTTCATCGAAAAGGCCGGGATCCCGGCAGCGTGGACGATCCTCGGCCTCAGCGCGCTGCCGACAGATCACCCCCTCAATGTGGGCATGCTCGGCATGCATGGAAATTACGGACCGAATGTTCTGACCAATGAATGCGACGTACTCATCGCCGTCGGCATGCGCTTCGACGACCGCGTGACCGGACGGCTCGACAAATATGCCAAACAGGCGAAGGTCATCCACCTGGATATTGACCCGGCCGAGATCGATAAAAATATCAAGGCCACCGTACCCGTATGGGGCGACTGCAAGGAAACCCTGCCCATGCTGACGGCCCTGGTGCAACAGAAAGCCTATCCCAAATGGCTTGAAAAATTCAGGGAATGTACCAAGAGCGAAGACGAAGCCGTGTTCCAGGGAGAACTCCACCCGACATCGGATAAACTGACGATGGGTGAAGTGATCGATACCCTGAATCAGATCACCCATGGAAATGCGGTCATCGTCACCGATGTAGGACAGCACCAGATGGTCGCCTGCCGTTATGCCAAATTCAACCAGTCCAGGAGCAACGTGACCTCCGGAGGGCTCGGCACGATGGGATTTGCCCTGCCGGCAGCCATCGGCGCCAAATTCGGTGCCCCGGATCGCGAAGTGGTTGCCGTCATAGGCGACGGAGGCTTCCAGATGACCCTCCAGGAACTCGGCACCATCATGCAGAGCAACGTCAAGGTCAAGATCATCATCCTGAACAATAACTTCCTCGGGATGGTACGGCAGTGGCAGGAACTCTTCCACGAACGCCGATACTCCTCCGTGGATATCCAGAGCCCGGATTTCGTGGCCCTCGCTGCCGCCTACGGCGTCTCCGGACAATCCGTCTCCGAACGCCCGAACCTAAGAACGGCATTGGAAACCATGATCGATCACGACGGTGCCTATCTCCTGGAAGTCATGGTCGGCAAGGAAAATAACGTGTTCCCCATGGTGCCGCAAGGCTGCGGTGTCGCCGAGATCAGACTTAAATGACATCCGGGAGGAATAAAATCAGCAACATGAAACAGGAATATACCATCACCGTCTATACCGAGAATCAGGTCGGCCTCCTCAACCGGATCGCCATCATGTTCTCTAGACGGAAGATCAACATCGAAAGCCTAAATACATCGCCCTCAGAAGTGGAAGGCATCCACCGGTTCACCATCGTCATCAACGAAACAGAAGACGTGGTGCGCAAACTCGTCCGGCAGATCGAAAAGCAGGTGGACGTGCTCAAAGCCTACTTCAATACCAACGAGGAGATCGTATGGCAGGAACTCGCCCTCTATAAAGTACCTACGGATGAGATCGCCGAAAAGGTCAAGGTAGAACGTTTGCTGCGCGAACACGGTGCCAGGGCCGTGGTCATCCGGAAAGACTACACCATCTTCGAAACCTCCGGGCATCGCGAGGAAACAGATAAGCTCATCAGCGTCCTCGCCCCGGTCGGACTCATTGAATTCGTCCGAAGCGCCCGCGTGGCCATCATCAAGGAAAGCCGTGGATTCCACGAAAAACTAAAGGAATTTGAAGAGACAGAACCTCACCCTTCCACCCGGGAAAACGAATACCTCGACCGGGGAGAGGATGTGTTCGTCATGTGATACAGCAACAGCATCCATTCATTGTGAAACGTTAACCATCCATACAAACAATCGATCAACATGGCAAAATTGAATTTTGGCGGGACGGAAGAAAATGTTGTGACCCGGGACGAGTTCCCGCTCGCGAAAGCACAGGAAATTCTGAAAGATGAAGTCGTCGCTGTCATCGGCTACGGCGTGCAGGGCCCCGGTCAGGCACTCAACCAGAAAGAGAACGGCATCAACGTGATCATCGGCCAGCGGAAGAACTCCAAGAGCTGGGATAAAGCGGTGAGCGATGGATTCGTCCCCGGAGAAACCCTCTTTGAGATCGAAGAAGCCCTTCAGCGCGGCACGATCATCTGCTACCTGCTCAGTGACGCTGCCCAGATCCAGATGTGGCCGACGGTCAAGAAGTATCTCACGCCCGGTAAGGCCCTCTATTTCTCGCATGGCTTCGGCATCACCTACAACGATCAGACAGGCATTATACCTCCCCCTGATGTGGATGTATTCCTCGTTGCCCCGAAAGGTTCAGGTACCTCCCTGCGCCGTATGTTCCTGCAGGGACGAGGCCTCAACAGCAGCTACGCCATCCATCAGGATGCCACCGGCCGCGCCTTCGAACGCGTCATCGCCCTCGGCATCGCCATTGGCAGTGGCTACCTTTTCGAAACCAATTTCAAGAAGGAAGTATACAGCGATCTTACCGGTGAGCGCGGCACCCTGATGGGCGCCATCCAGGGCATCTTCGCCGCCCAGTACCAGGTGCTGCGGGAGCGCGGACACTCACCCTCCGAAGCCTTCAATGAAACGGTGGAAGAACTGACCCAGTCGCTCATGCCACTGGTGGCAGAAAACGGCATGGACTGGATGTACGCCAACTGCTCCACCACCGCCCAGCGCGGTGCACTCGACTGGTGGAAAAAATTCCGCGACGCCACCCTGCCTGTCTTCAACGAACTCTATACCAGCGTCGCTGAAGGAAAGGAAAGCCAGCGCAGCATCGACAGCAATAGCCAGCCCGACTACCGCGCAAAGCTCGAAGAAGAACTGAAGGAACTCCGCGAAAGCGAGATGTGGCAGGCCGGTAAGACCGTACGCAGCCTCCGCCCGGAGAACCAGGCTTGATCAAGTATCATCATAACGGAGGACTTCGCCGGTTCGCAACGCTGCGAATCGGCGGGCTCCGGGATGATGTGAAATAAACACCATGATACAGGGGACACAGACCGCACTGGATTTTAAAAAAGCCGCCGAACGCCTGCACAAGGTGATCACGCGTACTCCCCTGCAATACAACCACCGGCTCTCCAGGAAATACGACTGCCAGGTATGGCTCAAACGGGAAGACCTGCAGGTCGTGAGATCCTACAAGATCCGGGGAGCTTATAACATGATGAGCACCCTGCCGCAGGAAGACCTTGAAAAGGGCGTCGTATGCGCCAGCGCCGGAAATCACGCACAGGGATTCGCCTACGGCTGCAGACAACTGCAGGTCAAGGGTGTCGTCTTCATGCCCGTCATTACACCCAAACAGAAGATCGCCCAGACCCGCATGTTCGGGGAGGAGTGGATCGAGATCAGACTCGCCGGCGACACATTCGACGACTGCGCCCAGGCAGCCATGGAATTCACCCGCAGAAACCATATGGTGTTCATACCTCCCTTCGAAGATCTCAGGATCATCGAAGGACAGGGGACTGTGGGATGTGAAATCCTCGATGAAACCCAGGGCATCGACTGGCTGTTCCTGCCCGTCGGGGGCGGCGGGCTGGCCGCAGGTGTCGGCACCTGCTTCCGGCAGCATTCGCCGAACACACGCATCGTAGGCCTGGAACCTGAAGGCGCTCCCTCCATGAAGGAAGCACTTAAGGCCGGCCATCCGGTGATGCTCACCGAAATCGACAGGTTCGTGGACGGTGCAGCCGTTAAACGCGTGGGAGACATCACCTTCTCCATCTGCCGCGAAGTGCTTGACGAAATGCACCTCGTACCCGAAGGACGCATCTGCACCACCATCCTCAAACTCTATAATGAAGATGCCATCGTCGTTGAACCCGCCGGAGCCCTGTCCATCGCGGCACTCGACGACTACGCCGAAGCCATCCGGGGTAAAAAGATCGTCTGCATCGTCAGCGGCAGCAACAATGACATCGACCGGATGCCCGAGATCAGGGAAAGATCCCTCCAATACGAAGGACTCAAACACTATTTCCTCATCAGCTTCGCCCAGCGACCGGGCGCTCTGAAGGAATTCGTGAACCAGGTCCTCGGACCAACCGACGACATCACCCGTTTCGAATACATGCAAAAAACAAACAAGGAAGCCGGTCCGGCCCTTGTTGGCATCGAGCTGCAGAGCCGGGCCGACTACGAAGGACTTATGGACCGAATGAACCAATATGGTATCAACGTAACAGAGATCAACAAGGACGACAAACTCTACGGATACCTGATCTGATACCCCGAAAGTTCAGCTAAGCCCGAACCCCTGTCGATTGCTTAAATTTTTTCAGGATTTATCGCATTTTTTTCGTAATTTCCGCTGATCGCTTGCCAATATATTAGACGTTCCTGCGAAGAACACCCGAATCATTCATTTTTTTTCAATAACCCACATTTGCTATGGCAAGTAACCTGGGATTATACCGTCCCGAATTCGAGCATGACGCCTGCGGTATTGGCTTCGTAGCCAATCTGAAAGGAAACAAGAACCACCAGATCGTTTCGGACGCGCTCACCATCCTCGAAAACATGGAACACCGGGGCGCCTGCGGTTGTGAGGACAACACCGGCGACGGTGCAGGTATCCTGATCCAGACACCGCACGAATTCTTCTTCGAGGAATGCCTGAAACTGGGCGTACACCTGCCCCCATTCGGGAAATACGGGGTAGGTTCTGTCTTTTTTCCGCGTGAGATCCGACTACGCGAAGAATGCCGGG
>CANHUK010000087.1 GCA_947463755.1 Chitinophagaceae bacterium | reverse complement strand
GTGCTGCCTCCGGCCTGAGCGCAACCGGGCGCAATACCTGGTCGCTTACGATAAAGGCGGACGCTGAAGCGAACATCCTGAAAGCCGCTCCCGAGGTCGACACACCTCATCCGAAGCCGTCGTTCAGACTCAAGCTTCCGGGTAAGGGCCGATCGCATCCTGACCGCTGTCAGAACCCGACCTGACCGACCTCATCCATTGCCCCGGGTCCGGGGTTCTATCTTCACGGAACTCAATCCCACACCATGCAAATGCGATTCCTGCTGGCCACAGACCTGACACCCGCATCTGCCCGCATGCTGCGCTATGTCCTTGAATTGAACAGGTATTTTTTTGCCCGGCTGGAACTGATGCATGTCTTCGACCTGCCCATCGCTGCGGCAGATGAGGAAGGCGTGCTGTTGAGAGACTACGATGCTGTTACACATGCCATGGAACAAGATCTCTGGTCATTCCTCCGGGAGCATCAGGGGGCCTTTCATTATGACACGACCGTTTCTGCGGTATGCGGAGGACTGTACAAAGCACTGGCATCGAGAGCGACAGCATGGCATGCTGACCTCATTGTGACGGGACATTCCGCCCGGGATAGAGCCGGCGTGTGGACATCAACCGGCACAGGCCGACATCTGCTGACCCATCCCCCGACCCCTGTGCTCTGTGTACCGGAGCATGCAGTGTTCCCGCCCGTGATCCGAAATATCCTGGTCTGCACCGATCTTTCAGAGGTCCCGGACCCTGGTCGGCTGCAGTTCATCGTCAGATTTGCAGGAGGGCTGAATGCAACGATCATTCTGCTGCATGTGAGGGTCCGCGATGAGATCGAATGGGAACAGGATGAAATGGTCAGAGAGGCGTGGACGACATCACTCAACACATCTTTGAAAGTGCTCGAACATACCGACAGATCATCCCTGAGTCAAATGCTGGCTGAATACGCAAGCGATCACGAAGTGGACATGCTGGTATTATTCCCGCACAAGCACAACTGGCTGGACCGCCTCATGCTGGGAAGTGAAACAGGAAAAGTATTCGATGAACTGGATCTGCCCCTCATGAGTCTGCCGATGATGGATTGAACATCGGGACACAACCAAAAAGAGCATCAATGAGCGTGGGTAGCCGGAGGCTGCTTCCTGTTCCTGTAACGAGAAATCAACTGTGGGACAAGAGTATTGAAGCGGACACGCTGTTCGGGGGTGCACACCATCCTGAGTTCCCGGAAATGACGATACTGCTGTTCCTCTGACATGGTTGTTTTTTCGCCGATCACGACTGCCAGGCGGTGCATCACGGAATCCGGGGTGTCAGCTTGCTGCAAATGGAGGTACATTTCGTACTTCGACTTGCGAATATCCTCCCAGACCGGCTTCATGGCCTTCATGAAACTATCCTTTCGTTGCTTGAAGATCTGTTGCTGCGTGGTATCCAGCTGCAGTTCGGTCACCATCTGAGAGAAAGCTGTCCCCCTTTTTTCCTCCGGCTTTTCTTCATTCCGGAAAAGCATGACAACCAATATGATGTTTGACACCAGGAGTACGGCGAAAGAGATGACGAACCATTTACTGCGGGTGATCTGCGTCATGGCTGCTCATCGTTGATAGCGTAATAAGAAACAAACTGCGCCTCATATTCTACGCCCACGGATGCGATCGATTCCTCGCGGATGGCTGACCGATCGTTGGTCCGCTGGTACAAGGTGATGAAATTCAGCAACATCAGCCCGGCGATGATGGTCAGCGAAACGGCTGGCCTGGAAACAAAGTTCCAGGTCTGGACCCAGGGATTCCGGCGGTTCTGCTCCATTCGGGCCATGACACGGGTATGAAGGAACGGCCTGGGTTGGGCTCGCTCCATCCCTTCCAGGCTGTCCAGAATCAGATCGATGTTGACCTCATGATGTGATCCGGTTTGCATAATTAAACTACCTCCAAATTAGTAAGATGACGGAAATTATTAAAAATTGCGGTGCTTTTTCATTCCTTCATTGATTTTTCCAGCGTTTTGCGCAGATTTTGCTTGGCCCGGTGCAGGAGCGACTCCACTGCTGATATGGACAACCCCATCACAGACGCCACATCCTGGTAACTTAGCCCCTCAACCTTGTGCAGGGTAAAGGCAATCCGTTGGTTTTCTGGCAATATCTGCATCGCCTCGAAAAGCATACGGGCATTTTCACGCTGATCCAACTTAACGCCCGGATGCACGAAATCGGGCGGATCAGCCAGGGGCATATTTCCGTCACCAAAGAGACGGGTGATCAGTCCCGATCGCTTCTTCCGGCCCTTCTTTCTCAGAAATTCCAATGCAGATGTAACCGCGATACGATATAACCAGGTCGTAAATGCCGACTCCCCTTTAAATTGACCGATTGATTCGTACACTTTGATGAAGACCTCCTGTGTCACATCCTCCGCATCTTCGGGATTTTGAAGAAACCCGATCACCGTATTGAACACGAGTCCCTGCCGGGCCTCTACCATGTCCCGGAATGCAGTCTGATCGCCTGCCTTCAACCTTTCTATGAGAAGTTGTTCGTTCAAATTAGAATACGAAAATCAATGAAAAAGAAAGATACTGCAAAGATAACTTCAGGTGAAGAATTCATCGCCCGCTGGTAACAAAGTTCACGCAAGAAGTGGCCTGCGCCTGTTGGGGGCCGACTGGCCTTTAATTTTGTACGTTTGCAGAAAATACCGACATGACGTTTTCCTGGCAGGGCGTATTTCCCGCTATCATCACACCATTCAGGTCCGACGACAGCCTGGATATGGCCATGTTCGAACAAAATCTTCGGGCCCAATTGACGGCCGGTGTGGATGGCATCATCATCGGAGGAAGCCTCGGTGAGGCGAGTACGCTCACCACGGATGAAAAACGTCAGCTCACGACCATCGCACGCGCCGTGGGTGGTAGTCATCTGCCTTTGATCGTCAACATCGCGGAAAGTTCGACCCGGGAGGGAGTGGCGCAGGCGGAACTCGCTGCTTCCTGGAACGCGGATGGACTGATGCTCCTGCCGCCGATGCGCTATCGCAGCGACGATCGGGAGACCGTCGAATATTTCCGGGCCATTGCCGCCTCCACCTCGCTACCCATCATGATCTACAACAATCCCGTAGACTACAAGATCGATATCACCATCGACATGTTCGCGGAGCTTGTCCAATATCCCAACATCACGGCCGTGAAGGAATCCACCCGTGACGTAACCAATGTCACGCGACTGCGCAACCGGTTCGGAGATCGCTTGTCGATCCTATGCGGTGTCGATACCCTCGCTCTGGAGGAGCTGCTGCTCGGAGCTGATGGCTGGGTGGCAGGATTGGTGAATGCGTTCCCGAAAGAGACCGTGGCCATATACAAACTGGCAAGATCCGGACGCATTGCTGAAGCGACAACCATTTACCGATGGTTCATGCCGCTGCTGGAACTTGACATCCATCCCAAATTGGTGCAATACATCAAACTGGCATCGGAGATCACCGGCATTGGATCGGAGCATGTGCGCGCACCCCGTCTGCCGCTAGAAGGCGCGGAACGTGAACGCATCCTGCATGTCATCCTGGAGGGCGTTCGTTCCAGACCAAATATGCCGGCTGAAGGCTGGGATTAATCATTCAATAACCAATCAATCTGTTCAGGATGATACGTGCCGCAGAAAACGAAGCAATGCAGACGATCCATCAAATCATGGAAAGATCATGGGCCGCCTGGCAGGACTTCCGGATGCGCCCCCTCTCAGACCGTGCCAGGCTGATGCGGGAAATCGCTGCAGGACTGGAGGCGCTGGGAGATGGGATCATTGAGATCGCGATGCGGGAGACCAACCTCCCGGAGGCCCGGCTAAAAGGCGAACGCGCACGAACGGCCTTTCAACTCCGGTCCTATGCCGATGCGTGCGAACGCGGCGACTGGCTGGAGTTACGGATCGATACGGCCGATCTTCAGCGGACTCCGCCAAAGGCGGACATCCGGAAGATGATGGTTCCGATGGGGCCCGTACTGGTGTACGGTGCCAGCAATTTTCCTTTCGCCTATTCCACCGCTGGCGGAGATACGGCTTGTGCGCTTGCAGCAGGCTGCACAGTGGTCGTAAAGGCCCATCCCGCGCATCCGGACACGTCGGATGCTGTGGCCGAATGCATCCGGAAGGCCCTGGCGGCATGTGGATTTCCGGAAGACATCTTTCTTCATGTCCACACACAGACCCTGGAAGAAGGACGCGCCCTGGTGACACATCCCAGAACAAGGGCGGTTGGATTTACGGGATCACACCTCGCAGGCCGATCGATCTTCAACTGGGCCAACGAACGTAAGGACCCCATTCCCGTATTCGCTGAAATGGGCAGCGTGAATCCGATTTTTCTGCTGCCGGAAAAATTGTCAGAGGATGCCTCCGGCATCGCCGGCATATGCGCAGGCTCCATCACCCTCGGGGTCGGGCAGTTCTGCACGAATCCGGGACTTATCATAGGTGTAGAAGGTCCCGGGCTGGATCAGTTCATGGACGCCCTGTCCGATGGCATACGCGTTATCCCGGCGGCCCCTATGCTGCACGCCGGCATCTCAAAGGCCTATGCCTCGAAGAAGACCGCGGCATTGGATCAAAATGACGTGCAGGTGTTAGCGACCGGGCTTTCAGGCACGGAAGATCTGCATGGTACGGCCACCATCGCCACCGTGGACGGCGACGCCTTCCTCGCAAACCCACTGCTGCATGAGGAGGTATTCGGACCATACTCGCTGGTGGTGCGATGCCGGGATGCAGAACAGATGCTCAGGATCGCAGAAGGGCTGGAAGGCCAGCTCACCTGTACCGTGATGGGCACGAACGATGAGATCGCACATCACCCGGCATTGATGGCGGCCATTGCTGACCGCTGTGGACGCCTCATCCTGAATGGGGTGCCTACAGGCGTGGAAGTCTGTCTGTCGATGCATCACGGCGGCCCCTATCCCTCCAGTACCGATGCGCGATTCACCTCTGTCGGAGCCGACGGCATCAGAAGGTTCACCCGTCCGCTCTCATATCAGCAATGGCCCGACACGTTACTGCCGGATGCACTGAAAAATGCCAACCCATTTGGATATCTGCGCATCGTGAACAACGAACCCTCGACCGGCCCTGTCATTGCCTAATAATCCTGATCCGGCGGCAACGATGTTGGGCAGGTTCTTATGGCGCCTGCACGGCGGAATCTAAAGAGGCTAAAGTCCGGTGCATGGCATCCTCCCGTCTGTGCAGCACGGCGAAGTGAATAGTGGACAACAGAGAGAAGGTAAGATAGCCGGCAACCAACCAGCCGGAAGCAGGTACAAGGGATGAGGCGCCAAACCAGTCGCCGTTCTGCGCATACAGCAGATAGCCGGCAAAGATCACCCGCAACAATTCCCACCCAATGGACAGTGGATTGCGGTCCATGGATTCGGTCATTGAATAGATGCTGAGAAAAATAAATCCGCCGTACACGAAGATCCCCGGAGATCCGATCTCGGCAATATGACCCAAGAACCAGGTGATGAAGGCCAGCATCGCCAGCAGCTGGACCCAGCACCATACATGAAACGGGATGCCTGCGTGGGTGTCGTATTTCTCGAAATCATAAACGTTCTCGATCTTGTCAACTGGCCGGATTTCAGCCACATCGGCCGGTCGCCATCCGGTCGGCATGAACCAAATACGCAATTTGTCGCGCCATGCGCGGGTTTGCCATGCGTCCATGATGAGCAGTCCGAGATGCTGAAAATTGATCTTGATCGGATTCCATGTCCGCACCGGACGCGTGATGCCATAGACAGGGGGGACCGAATCCAACTCTTCCTGGAAGGTTCCGAAGAGTTTGTCCCAGAAGATGAAGATCTGGCTGTAATTTCTGTCGATATATTCAGGGTTGATCGCGTGATGGACACGATGATGCGAAGGTGTAACGATCACATGTTCCAGCCACCCTAATTTGCCGATGTGTCGGGTGTGATACCAGAACTGAGCAAAGAGATGAAGCGGTGCGACGGTGGCGATAACAGACTGCGGAACCCCCAGGATGGCAGCCGGCAGCAGTAAGAAGGTAAATATGCGGAAAAAGACGGAGATGCTCTGACGCAGGGCGCAGGCCAGGTTGTATTCTTCGCTGCTGTGATGAACGATGTGGTTGTTCCAGAAAAGGTTGTAGGTATGGGCGATCCTATGGGTCCAGTATCCGGAGAGATCAAGCGCCATGAAGGCGATGAAATACGTCAGGAATCCGGAATCCACAGAGGTTACCGCCAGATTACGTACCATCCATCCGTAAGAAATGACGACCACGCTGAGCCCCAGAACATCCTTGGTCACATTGGTGATGCCCGAACTCAGACTGGAGATCATGTCCAGGTTGCGTACCGTGTCATGGCCCTTGTACCATCCATAGAGCTTTTCGAGGAGTACCAGCACGAGAAATGATGGAATGGCGATGAGCAGGATCTTTCCGTAGGTTTCCATATTTTTTAGCTTGATGAAAGTCTGAATTGTGGACGATCACCGTTTGAAACTTGAAAATAACACGAAGTGAGGAGAAAAAGATCGTTTGTGCGGTGTGTTTACGACTTGTTTCCGGCAAATGACAGGTACAACTTGCAAATAAAAAATGGAAACAGGAAAGCATTATCATGTGTTCAATCATTCG
>CANHUK010000086.1 GCA_947463755.1 Chitinophagaceae bacterium | reverse complement strand
TTCAGGATATTGGACGACGAAAATAAATGTTAAAATGAATCTTCAAATTTTTTTCAGCTTATATTTTCTTCATTTTCAGGAAGAATTTTAAAATGCTGAAACTCACGTCTGTCAAGGGTTTCAGGCGATAGGTAAAACCCGCATATCCGAACGCGTAGATCTACTATATACGAACAGAACCAACAGGAAATGGCGAAAACCGCGACCAGTAAGGGACGTAGCAGGAAGGCCGTAGCAAAGGCAACGAGCGAAGGCATCGTGATACACGGGGCGAGGGTTCACAACCTCCGCAATGTGCACGTAGAAATACCCAGGGGAAAATTCATCGTGGTTACGGGGGTTTCCGGTTCGGGAAAGTCCTCACTTACGATCGACACTTTATACGCAGAAGGGCAGCGGAGGTATGCTGAAAGCCTCAGTGCCTATGCCCGGCAGTTCCTGATGCGCATGGATAAACCCGATGTGGATCATATACATGGGTTATGTCCGGCCATCGCCATTGAGCAAAAGGTGATCACCCGTACGCCCCGTTCGACCGTCGGCTCCATGACGGAGATCTACGATTATCTCCGCTTGCTTTTCGCCCGGGTGGGCCGTACGATCTCCCCCGTTTCGGGGAGGGAGGTCCGCAAGGATGATGTGGGTGATGTGGTCAAGGCCATCTCCGAGCTGCCGGAGGGCTCCAGGGTCTACCTGCTGGTGCCATTCCGCACCGGGGCCGGCCGGATCCCGGCGGAGGAACTCGGCATCCTCATGCAGAAGGGCTTTTCGCGGATCTACGACATGCATGCGAAGGGATTGACCCGCATTGAGGAGCTCCAGGACATGCCTGACTGGGCGCCGGGGCAAGATACATACGTGCTGGTGGACAGGCTGGTGGTTCGTCCCTTTGATGAAGACGACCTGCACCGGATCGCAGACTCCGTTGGTACGGCCTTCTATGAAGGCGAGGGGGATCTCTATCTCCAGATCGATGAGTCGCGCCTCCTGCATTTTTCGCAACGCTTCGAACTGGACGGCATTCGTTTCGAGGAGCCCGTCCCCAATCTCTTTTCTTTCAATAATCCTTACGGCGCCTGCCCTGTCTGTGAGGGTTTCTCGCAGGTATTGGGCATCGATCCCAATCTGGTCATCCCAGACACGCGTTTAAGTGTTTACGAGGGCGCTGTGGCACCCTGGAAGGGCGAGAAGCTCGGACAGTGGCGTGAACAGTTCATCCGCGGAGCAAAACACACAGGATTCCCCATTCACCGGCCGGTGGTGGATCTCACGCCCGACCAGTATGGAACGCTGTGGAAGGGGAATGCGTACGTTGATGGCATAGATGCCTTTTTTCGTGAGGTAGAACAGAATCTTTATAAGGTGCAATACCGGGTACTGCTCTCGCGCTATCGCGGGCGTACCACCTGCCAGACCTGTGGCGGGCACCGGCTTCGTCCGGAGGCTCTTTATGTGAAGGTTGGCAGTGCCCATATCGGAGAACTTTGCGCCATGCAGGTGCAGGACCTCGATGCCTGGTTCGGTCGGCTGACCCTGACGGAGCATGAGGAGCAGATCGCCCGGCGTATCCTGCTGGAGATCCGGCAGCGCCTGTCGACCCTCCTTGATGTAGGCCTGGGTTATCTGACGCTGAACCGGCTGGCCAACAGCCTCAGTGGCGGAGAAAGCCAGCGGATACAGCTCACCCGAAGCCTGGGCAGCAATCTGACAGATTCTCTCTATATACTTGACGAACCCTCCATCGGCCTGCACCCGCGTGATACGCACCGGCTGATCGGCGTGCTGAAGCATTTGCGTGATCTGGATAACACGGTCGTGGTGGTGGAGCACGACGAACAAATGATGCGGGAGGCCGATCATATCATTGATATGGGGCCTCTTGCGAGCCACCAGGGTGGTGAAGTGGTGGCTGAGGGTGATTACCAGGCCATCATCTCCAATAAGCGCAGTCTTACCGGTAAGTACCTGCGCGGAGAACTGGAGATCCGCCCGCCTGCCAGGCCGAGGAGCTGGGCGAAGTCTATCCTTGTCGAAGGTGCCCGGCAGCACAACCTCCGGAACCTCGACGTTCGCATTCCGCTGCAGGTACTCTGCGTGATCTGTGGGGTCAGTGGCAGCGGCAAGACGACCCTGGTGAAGCAGGTTCTGTATCCGGCCTTGCAGAAATTGAAGACGGGCGTGGCCGAGAAGGTCGGCTTGCACCATGCGCTGGGCGGTGATCTTGATGCTTTCTCCCAGATCGAGATGGTGGATCAGAACCCGATCGGAAAGTCATCGCGTAGCAATCCGGTGACATATGTAAAGGCATGGGACGAGGTCAGGGATCTTTTTTCCCGTCAGCCGCTCAGTAAGATGCGGGGCTACCAGCCGAAGCATTTCTCCTTTAATGTTGATGGTGGCCGGTGTGATGCGTGCAAAGGTGAGGGCGAGCAGGTGGTGGAGATGCAGTTCCTGGCCGACGTGCATCTGACCTGCGAGGCCTGCAAGGGGCGCAGATTTCGGGAGGAGGTGCTGGAGGTGAGATACATGGAACGTAACATCCATGATCTGCTGGAGATGTCGGTGGAGGATGCCATTGCGTTTTTCCGGGATGAGCCGGAGATCGCCAGGAAACTGCAACCACTGAGTGATGTGGGACTGGGATATGTGAAGCTCGGACAATCGAGCGATACCCTGTCGGGCGGGGAGGCGCAACGTGTGAAACTCGCGTCATTCCTGGGTCGTGGCCGGGCGCAGGAGAAGATCCTGTTCATTTTCGATGAGCCGACGACGGGATTGCATTTTCATGATATCACCAAACTGCTGGCATCGATGAATGCCCTGATCGATCAGGGGCATTCGGTGATCGTCATTGAGCACAACATCGATGTGATCCGTTCCGCTGACTGGGTCATAGAGCTCGGCCCGGAGGCCGGCGACGGTGGCGGGCAGCTGGTCTATGCCGGGTTGCCATCCGGATTGAAAGATTGTGGGGATTCGCCAACTGGCCGCTTTCTTTGAGTGTGGCCATGATACAGGAAAGCCATCCCGGGATCTTCTCTCAGGATGGCTTTTCTGCTATATGTGAAAAGTTTTCAGTCTTGCATCAGCGCAGGCGATCCAGGCTTTTCATCAGGGCCTCGTCCTTTCGGATGCCTATGAAAGCGAGGATATAGCACACCATCATCAGCAGGGGCATGAGTGCACCGAACTGCCAGAGGCCGGACACCGGCGCCAGGGTCTTGCGCAGGCCCTCCACCTGTACCACTTCCAGGGCGATGATGCCGGCGGAGATCAAGGTCCCGGTCAGACAGAGCTTTTTTTGGAGTGGCCGGTTGCGAAAGAGGAAGACCGTTCCGAGCGCCAGCAATACCGAGAGGGTAATGAGTGTCAGCAGGAGCAGGCTTTCCGGTGCAAGGTAGGGTGTAGCTTCCGCGTTCTCCGTCCGCCGGTATTCCCATAGCGGCATGCGGTACATCAGCGCTGAGGCGCAGGTGGCGAGCAGGAGCCAAACGGACTGGATGCGTTGTATCAAGGCCGGGTTGATTTACGGGTCAGGGATATTCAGGTGTTCAGCCCAGTTCGGGGTACAGGGGAAATCCGTACATAAGTGTCTTCACTTCGGTACGTACGGCCTGGATCTCCTGTTCGTTATCGGGCTGCATGATGACACGGTCGATCAGACCGGCGATGATCTCCATTTCAGATTCTTTGAGTCCGCGGGTTGTGACGGCGGGTACGCCAATGCGCATGCCGGAGGTCACAAACGGGCTCTTGTCGTCGAAGGGCACGGAGTTCTTGTTCAGCGTGATATGGGCGCGGTCCAGTGTTTCCTGTGCCTTTTTACCGGAGATGTTCTTGTTTCGGAGGTCGATGAGCATGAGGTGGTTATCGGTTCCTCCGCTGATGAGGTGATATCCGCGTCCGACGAATGCGGCGGCCATGGCCTGTGCATTGCGCTGCACTTGCTGCTGGTAGGCCATGAACTCATCGGTGAGGATCTCGCCGAAGGCGATGGCCTTGGCGGCGATGACGTGTTCGAGCGGACCGCCCTGCATGCCGGGGAAAACGGCGAGGTCGAGCAATGCGCTCATCGACCGGATGTTGCCCTTCGGATCTTTGATGCCGAAGGGATTGTCGAAGTCGTGGCGCAGCATGATCACACCGCCGCGGGGGCCGCGCAGGGTCTTGTGCGTGGTGGAGGTGACGATATGGCAATGGTCGAAAGGATCATTCAGCAGTCCCTTCGCGATCAGGCCGGCGGGGTGTGCGATATCAGCCAGTACCAGGGCCCCGATCTCGTCGGCCACGGCTCGGATGCGGGCGTAGTCCCAGTCGCGGCTGTAGGCGGAGGCACCGCAGATGATCATCTTCGGTTGTTCGGTGCGTGCGATGCGTTCCAGCTGTTCATAATCCACCAGTCCGGTTTCGCGGTCGACGCCATAATGAAAGGCCTGGTAGTACTTTCCGGTGAAGTTTGCGGGACTGCCATGTGTGAGGTGTCCGCCCATGCTGAGGTCGAGTCCCAGGATCTTGTCACCCGGCTTCAGGCAGGCGAGGAAGACGGCGGCGTTGGCCTGTGCTCCGCTGTGGGGCTGAACATTGGCCCAGGAGGCGTTGAATACCTGCTTGAGCCGGTCGATCGCCAGTTGTTCGATGGCATCCACCACCTCACAGCCGCCATAGTAGCGCTTGCCGGGATAGCCTTCGGCGTACTTGTTGGTGGCTACGGAGCCCATGGCCTGCATGATCTGCAGGGAGGTGAAGTTCTCGGACGCGATGAGCTCGATGCCTTCCCGCTGTCGGAGGAGTTCTCTGTCGAGCAGATCGAACAGGGCCGTATCTCTTTGCATGAGTGGAATTTTGCGCAAAAATAGGCTCTCCCTGCCGAACTGGCAACGAATGATTAAGGTGTGGCGTCGGGGTGTCTTTCTTTTTTTCACTACTTTCACATTCCATTCAACGACCCTCAAGCGCATGAAAGCCATCATCCCCGTCGCAGGTGCCGGTACCAAGCTCAGGCCGCATACCTACACCCAGCCCAAGGCGCTGATCCCATTGGCGGGGAGGACCCTGCTCAGCATCATCATCGACCAGTTGCGGGAAGGCGGGATTTCTGAATTCATCCTGATCGTAGGACATCTGGGTGACAAGATCCAGGATTTTGTGCAGTTGAACTATCCGGGTCTGGACTGCCGCTTTGTGTACCAGTCGGACCGTTGCGGACTCGGACATGCCATCTGGCTCACGCGGGATGACGTAGGTGAAGACGAGATCCTGATCGCGCTGGGCGATACCATCTGCGAATATGATGTGAAGGAACTGCTCTCCATCCAGGGTTCTGTACTCGGTGTGAAGAAGGTAGACGACCCGCGTTCCTTTGGGGTAGCGGAGATGGACGAGGAGGGCGCGATCGTGCGGGTGGTGGAAAAGCCGCAGATCCCGAAGTCGAACATGGCGCTGGTTGGGATTTACAAGATCCAGGACACGCGTATGCTGTTCGAATGCCTGGAGTCGAACCTGCGGCAGGGCAGGACGAATCGCGACGAATACAGCCTGACCGATGCGCTGGAGTGCATGATACACCGGGGCGCCGCTTTCCGCCCCTTCCGTGTCAATAACTGGTTCGATTGCGGTAAGAAGGAATCATTGCTGGAGAGCAATGCCACGTTGCTGAAGAAGTTCGGCGGCGAGATCTCCGACGACCATGTCTTTGAAAATGTGATCATCATTCCTCCGGTCAGCATCGCCCGTGGCTGTGAGGTCAGGAACTCCATCATTGGTCCAAATGTTGCCATTGGTGAACGTACCGTCATCAGTTATTCCATTGTACGGGATTCGATCATCGGGTCCTTCTCAAAGTTATTCGACGTTGTGCTGAACGACTCGTTGATCGGCAGCGACACGGAGATCAAGGGCGAGACCCGCACGCTCAATATCGGCGACAATACCGAGATAGATCTGGGTTAGGTATTCCTGCTTTTTGTGGATGGTTAAAAAAAAGATATCCCGCTTTCGCGGGATACCGGGGTTCAAACCAACTGAAAACCAAAAAATCTTCAGGATCTGTTATGCTTGGCGTTTTTTTCTGTTGTCCAGCATCGCCGACTGGATCTCGGTGTCGATCTGCCATTCGTTCAATTGACTCAGGATCATCTTGCGCAGGGTCATGTCAGGGGGCTTGACTTTCACATCTCCGGACATCTCCGGGCCCCTGTTCGGGGGCTGCTGGCCGGAGGCTGGATGATGTTCATGGCCACATTCGGGTCGTTGCATCATTTTCACAAGGGTTTGGTACGGTACTGATAAAACGGATGCATGGGATGTTTAGTATGGAGGATCATCCATGCAAAAAAAATGACAGACTCAACGGCCTGTCATTCAAATCTCCATGCGGGATTTTTTTTTAGATTTTTCCGACCATCTGTTCCGGCACGACCCACTCATCGAACTGTTCGGGTGTGACATATCCCAGCTTTACGGCCATCTCCTTGAGCGTGGTGCCTTCCTTGTGGGCTTTCTGTGCGATCTCGGCTGCCTTGTAGTATCCGATCTTCGTATTGAGTGAGGTGACAAGCATGAGTGAGTTTTCGACATGCTTTCGGATATTGGCTTCGATGGGTTCGATGCCGGTGGCGCATTTATCGTTGAAGCTCACGCATCCGTCGCCGATGAGGCGGGCACTGTGGAGGAAGTTATAGAT
>CANHUK010000085.1 GCA_947463755.1 Chitinophagaceae bacterium | reverse complement strand
GCAGGCCACGATGGGAGCCGTCTTCCGCATCCGGGTACATGTATTGGATCCCCTATCGGTCACCGATCAGTTGGGTAAAGTGCCCCTCATCTGTTCAGCATTGGAAGGGGAGGACCTGTTCACCTGTGCGCCCCTGAAAGAGGCCATCATCGTCATCGGCAACGAATCCCGCGGGGCATCGCCCGCCCTGCTGGGCCGTGCCTCCCGCCGCATCACCATCCCTCGCTACGGCCATGCGGAATCCCTGAATGCCGCTGTGGCGACGGGCATCATCCTGTCGAGGTTATGTATTTCCTCTTGATAGAACTTTGTATTTACTTCGCGCCCTTGCGGTGAATGGATTCACCTGAATTGCACCGCCTTCGCCGGATGTATCCGCCGGCTGATGATCGTAGGGATCATCAACACAAGGATGCAGGTCAGGAAGGTCCCTGCCAGTACGGCGCCCACCTGCCACCAGACGATCAGTATGGGTGCCCGGTCCATATAATAGGCCGTTTCATCCAGGCGGATGAACCCGGTGCGCAGCTGCAGCCAGGCAATGCCCAACCCCAGCAGACTCCCCAGGCCAATGCCCCAGCCCAGGATCATCGAACCATAACCCAGGAAGATCCGCTGGATGTCCCAGTCACCCATGCCCAGGGCCTTCAGCACGCCGATCATTCGGGTGCGTTCCAGCACCAGGATGATCAGGCAGGTGATCAGATTGATCAGCGCGACCAGCGTCATCACCGTGATCAGGATATATTTATTGGCGTTTTGAAGGTTCAGCCAGTCGAAGATCTCCGGATGGATCTGCATCATCGTCCGACAATCCCAGCCTCCCGGCAGTAAGCCCAGGATCGATCCCGCCGAAGCGTCGAGCTGTTCGCCTCCCTTCAATCCCACTTCGTATCCCCCGATCTGATCCGCCTGCCAAGCGTTCAGCCGCTGCAACAACCGGATATCCCCCAGCGCAAAGGTCCGGTCGTAGATATCGATACCCGTCCGGAAGATGCCCGACACCCTCAGCTTCCGCGTCCTGGGCCGTTCCTCCCCGGGTATGATGAAATAGATCAGCACATCATCCCCAACTTTCAGCATGAGCGCATCCGCCAGGATCTGCGAAATGACGATCTCACGCCCGTACAAACTATCGCGCATCTCCGGCCAGCGGCCCGATTTCAGGAACCCGTCGAGCCGGGTAAAAGGGTAGGAGCCGTCCACCCCCTTGAACAACACGCCCTCGATGGTGCCGTGCGCATTGAGTACAGCCGATTTTGTGGCAAAGGGACTCACATGCGACACGTTATCCATCGCGCGAATGCGCGCCTCTGTCGAGTCCAGCCGAAGGATCGGGGTCTCCTCCGCAGTATTGACCTTGTAAGGCTCATAATGCTGGATGCGCAGATGCCCCCAGAAACTGAAGATCTTGTCGCTGATCACCTGCTGGAAACCATTGATGAAGGCCAGCGACAGGATCATCGCCGCCACACTGATCGTGGTGGCGCCGATCGATAACCGGATGATCGTCCGGGAAAAACTTCGCGCCCGATTCCTGGAAATGCGACGGGCGATGAACAAGGATGTATCCACTGGCGGGCCGTTGTAATGACGAAGGTACTCCAAGTGATCCGTTCGGCGCAGACGCTTCCTCCGGATGACGGCGGCATTGTGATTTTGGGTAAGTTTGTAGAAAACCATTCATGATCTACCGGGTCATCGTTTGTTGCTGCCTGCTGCTGACGGCAGGCCAGCTGTTCGCCCAGCGCGAGCCCGACCGCATCTATATGCCCGGGATCCGAACGGTGAAACTGCATCCGCCCGGTGACCCCGTCGCACCCCCGATCCTCCGCCTCAATGGTACCGACCAGCTCGAACTAAATTTCGACGAGATGGGATCCGATGTCCGTACCTATTATTATTCCTTCCAGCTCTGTGATGCCGACTGGGCCCCGGTGCAGATGAGTTTCTTCGACTACGTCAAGGGCTTCTCGCGGGTCCGGATCACCAACTACCGGACCGCCACCATCACCCTGAGCCGGTACATTCATTATAACGCGATCCTGCCCGACCGGAACTGCGTGCCCACGAAGTCGGGCAACTATTTACTAAAAGTTTTTGCAGATGGCGATACATCCAAACTGGCCTTCACCCGCCGTATCCTGGTCATCGATCAGCGGATGGATGTCGCCCTCCAGATCCAGCAGCCCTTCAACCAGCGTTACTTCCAGACCCACCACCGGCTGCAGGTGAATGTCTCCGCCCGGGGGCTCGACCTGCGCTATCCGCAGCAGCAGGTGAAGGTGAACATCCTGCAGAATATGCGCTGGGACAATCGCCTGCAACTTTCCAATCCCACGTTCATACGCCAGGACCTGCTGCAGTTCAGCAACGAAACAGAAATGCTCATGCCGGCGGGCAAAGAGTGGCGATGGCTCAACCTGCGCAGCTTCCGGCTGCTGGGCGACCGCGTCAGGTCGCAACGCAATACCGACAGCAGCTTCGCCCTCTTCGTGCAGGACGAACGGCCGCGCCTGCCTAACCAGTATTTTTATTTCCGCGACCTGAACGGCGGCTTTGTCAATGAAACGGTCGAACGGATCAACCCATACTGGAATGCAGATTATGCCGATGTCCACTTCCGTTTCCTGCCACCGGGCGGGCAACCCTTCCGGGGGAAGGACCTCTACGTATTCGGCGAGATCACCGGCTATGGGAAGAACGACGGCGCCAAAATGACCTTCGATGCATCATCGGGTGCGTACGTTACGACCATCCCGCTCAACCAGGGGTACTATGATTATGTGTTCGCGACGCGCGAACGGGAGACCGGCCCCTTCTCCACCGAATCGACGGAAAGCGACCGCTGGGAGACGGAAAACGACTATCTGGTGCTGGTCTACTACCGCGAACTGGGCGGTCGGTACGATCAGCTCCTGGGCATCACCCGGGGTAGCTCACAATTTCGGGAAGGAGGGCGCTGATGTGGGCAAACAGCCCCGGGATATTAAGAAATTTACTCATAACCACCCTTTTTTCTCGCTGAAAAATAATCGGTAGTGGAAAAGTTTTTGTAGTTGGAAATGTTTACGTATCTTTGCACACCCAAAAAATATGGCGAAACAGGCTCTCATCAAACAGGACGGCGTAATCATCGAGGCACTTAGCAATGCGATGTTCAAAGTGAAACTCGAAAATGGCCATGAGATACTCGCCACCATTTCCGGTAAAATGAGGATGCACTACATCCGAATTCTTCCGGGTGACAAGGTTGGAGTCGAAATGAGTCCCTACGATCTGTCAAGGGGACGTATCATATTCAGGTACAAGTAATTGTAAACTTGTTGCAGCGTGCTGCAACGGCAATAAAATAGAACGTTATGAAAGTCAGGGCAGCCATCAAGAAGCGTAGCACAGATTGTAAGATCGTGCGTCGCAAAGGCAAGTTGTTCGTCATCAACAAAAAGAACCCCCGCTTCAAGCAGCGCCAGGGATAAAAGAATTGGATGTGTCCGGGATTGAATAGGTCCGGGTACGTTCGCAGCCACAGCATAAAACCGTAAAAAACAGATATGGCCCGTATTTCCGGTATTGATCTTCCCAAGAATAAGCGGGGAGAGATTGGTCTGACCTACATCTATGGGATCGGCAACTCGACCGCCCGCTACATCCTGGATAAGGCCGCGATCGACGTGAACAAGAAAGTGCATGAATGGAACGATGATGAGCTCACCGCCATCCGTAACATCATCAACAACGAGTTCAAGGTTGAAGGTCAGTTGCGTTCCGAGGTACAGATGAGTATCAAGCGTCTGCTCGACATCGCCTGCTACCGCGGACTCCGCCATCGTAAGGGTCTCCCTGTTCGTGGCCAGCGTACCCGTACCAACAGCCGTACCCGTAAGGGCAAGCGTAAGACGGTCGCCGGTAAGAAGAAGGCAACCAAGAAGTAATTTCACAGATCGGAGGATCCGGGACCGCTGCTTTACCGCGCATCCCGGATCTTCCGATATCTGTGTTTTTATACGCATCATCAAAAACTTCGGTTACGCCGGATCCCGGATGTGGGGGGAGGGTAGCAGGAGGTCCCGGTTCGCCGGGATGTCGTCAACAGATCACCTCATTAATTTTTCAACATGGCAAAAGGACAAAGTTCCAATTCCAAGGCGCCCGCCAAAAAGCGTGTCGTCAAGGTTGACAGCTACGGCGATGCACACATCACCGCCAGCTTCAACAACATCATTATCAGTCTGACCAACAAGACCGGTCAGGTCATCTCCTGGAGCAGCGCCGGCAAAATGGGTTTCCGCGGTTCCAAGAAGAACACGCCCTACGCCGCCCAGATGGCTGCCGCCGACGCCGCTAAAGTGGCCATGGAAGCAGGTCTCAAGCGCGTGGACGTTTACGTGAAAGGTCCCGGCTCCGGTCGCGAAGGTGCCATCCGCTCCCTGTCGAACTCCGGCATCGAGATCGTGATGATCAACGACGTTACCCCGCTGCCCCACAACGGCTGCCGCCCTCCGAAGAAGCGTCGCGTATAATCTGTTTTTATCTTTTCTTTTTTTACAGGGATGTCCGATTCGGTTTTATGATTTTTTGATAATCGGACGTCGAACATAAAAAATCAATCATAACTCATGGCTCGTTACACAGGCCCAAAGGCCAGAATCAACAGAAAGTTCGGGGAACCCATCCTCGGCAACAAGGCACTCGACAAGAACAGCTTTCCTCCCGGCCAGCATGGTCCCTCCAAGCGTCGCAAGGCACCCGGAGAATACGCCATCCAGCTGAAGGAGAAGCAGAAGGCAAAATACACCTATGGTTTGTTGGAGCGTCAGTTCCGCAACACCTTCGATGCGGCCGCCAGCATGAAGGGCGTAACCGGTGAGAACCTCATCAAGTTGCTGGAATCCCGCCTCGACAACACCGTATATCGCCTCGGCATGGCGGCTTCCCGCCCCGCTGCCCGTCAGCTGGTATCGCACAAGCACGTGACCGTCAATGGCGATGTGCTCAATGTGCCTTCTTACCGCCTGAAGCCGGGTGACGTGATCGGACTCAAGGATAAAAGCCAGGGCAATAATTCCATCCTTGGAATGCTGCGTGGCAAGAACCCCAAGTACAGCTGGCTGGACTGGAATGATGCGGAGAAGACCGGTACTTTCGTGGCGATGCCCGAAAGAGAGAGCGTTCCTGAAAATATCAAGGAGCAGCTCATCGTCGAATTGTACTCCAAGTAATCCACAGGCGGCCGGCAACGGCCGCCTCATACGTATGTATCATCCAAGCCCGGGCTGCCAAGGCAAGGGCTCAAACCGTAAAACCGAGGTACGACAATGGCCATCTTAAATTTCCAGAAACCGGACAAGATCATACTCCAGAAAGCGAATGAATTCGAAGCACAATTCGAATTCCGCCCCCTGGAACCAGGTTACGGGGTAACCATCGGTAACGCCCTTCGCCGGGTGCTGCTCAGCTCCCTCGAGGGCTACGCCATCTCCGGCATCCTGATCGAAGGCGCCGACCACGAGTTCGCCACCATCAAGGGTGTGACCGAAGATGTTACCGAGATCATCCTCAACCTTAAGCAGGTCCGTTTCAAAAAGATCATCGACCACGATATCCAGTTCGAGAAACTCAACATCAACCTGAAGGGTAAGACCGAATTCACCGCCGGCATGATCGGCGAAGTGACCGGCAGCTTCCAGGTGATGAATCCCGACCTGCTGATCTGTACGATGGACTCCTCCGCGAAACTGAACATCGAGATCCACATCATCAAGGGTCGTGGTTATGTGCCCGCAGAGGATAACAAATCTAAGGACGGACCTTTCGGTATGATCGCGATCGATTCCATCTTCACCCCCGTGCGGAATGTGAAGTACCTGATCGAGAATACCCGCGTGGAGCAGCGGACCGACTTCGAAAAACTGGTCATGGACGTCAAGACCGATGGCACCATCCATCCCGAAGATGCTGTAAAGCAGGCTTCCCGCATCCTGATCCAGCACCTGATGATCATCACCGACGAGAACATCACGTTCGAAAAAGGTGAAGAGAAGAAGGAAGATATGGTCGACGAGCAAACCCTTCAGCTGCGTAAGATCCTCAAGACGCCGCTGGAAGACCTCGATCTCTCCGTTCGTGCATTCAACTGCCTGAAAGCCGCCAAGATCAACAGTCTCAGCGAACTCGTGCAGTACGAACAGGAAGACCTCATGAAGTTCCGCAATTTCGGCCAGAAGTCTCTCGCCGAGATCGAGCAGGTACTGCATGAGCGCGGCCTGCACTTCGGTATGGACCTGAGCAAGGTTGGTCTGGACAAGGAAGAACTCTGATCTTCCTGCGCAGATCTCATTCATTGTCATTTCAGGCATCAGATGATGCCCATTCAACAAACAGGGTCGTAATTCCTGACCGGTACGGCCCATAAAACAAACGTCATGCGTCACGGAGACAAAATCAACAACCTGAGCCGGACAAAGGCTCACCGCGATGCCTTGTTGAGCAACATGGCCTCTCAGCTCATTGCACACAAGCGCATTGTCACCACCCTCGCCAAGGCCCGCGCCCTCCGCACTTATGTGGAGCCGCTGATCACCAAAACGAAGAAGGCTGTCAGCAAGGAAGAGATCATGCACCAGCATCGCATCGTCTTCAGCTACCTCAACAACAAGGAAGCCGTAAAGGAACTCTTCACCGTTGT
>CANHUK010000084.1 GCA_947463755.1 Chitinophagaceae bacterium | reverse complement strand
CTTCGGCATTGCCTGGGGGGATACAGGCCTCTGGGGGATCTGTCGATCACGGGCCGGATCATTTGCCCGGGATGGATGGCGCACGGCCGTTGTCTGACACAAGGCGGGAAGATCCCCGAACATCCGATAGCGGAGCATCAGGGCCGGGGTCGACTGCAGGTACTCCGAACAATGCGGTCGATCCGTCAAGGGGATCCGCAAGCCTCGTGTCGCCGGCCTCAGGCCTGTCTTCGCCTTTACCATCGCCAGCGGATCTTCAGGGCAAAGTGCGGGCTGATCATAAGCACTCCGGGCAGGAGGGAGCCGGTAACACTTTAACGGCCAGTGCTTCGGCTGACAAGCAAACGGGTGGTGATCGGATAGACGGCGGACGTTTTCCAACAGTCGGCGAGCCGGGCCAACAGGTCGTCGGGCAAGAGGGGGCTGGAAGGCCTTTTACGGAAGGTTCTTCATCCGACAACCGATCCGGTAGCCTCGATCGGGGAGAACCTGGAAGTTCCGTTGCGGACGGAGTTGCGGGCCGACAAGCATCAGTACAATATGATGTGGAGGCGGACCGATCCTTAGGTACGCGTGCCACCGGTCAGCCAGACGATGGTCGGGTTGTTGCTGATGGCCGCAGGCTCGGGGGTAAACTATCCGGGGAAGCCGGGGCATCGGGTGATCGCAGCAGAGCTGACCGGGATGAAGGCCCGGAATCGGGAAGTGGCAGAACCCCGCTAGATCTGATGGAGCCGGTGCCCGCCGAATTGCTCGACATATTGCCAAGGGCCGTTGTCAGGGCCCTGATCCTGGTGAAGGGGACCCAGGTCTTTGGCCGGCATACCCGCGCGCTGCAGGAGCTCATATCCACCTATATCCGTCTGCCGACGCCGACGCCGCTGACGCTGGACGCAGCGGATATGCCCGCCCTGCTGACGGGACTTTCGGAATATCTGGGGGTGGAGCCGGAATTTCTGGTCTTCGCCTTCCGCTACAGCGCTTACAAGCATCCCAACGATGCGCTGGCCGCTTCTGTTTCCGGGAGATTCAAGTTGACGCTTCCGGACGCTGGCCCGGAGTTGCCGGACGTTGAACCCGCCGGTATCGGACTGATCGAACTCGTCCGGCATCTCACCGCTTATCGCTGGTATTACGAGGCTTCGCATGTCAGATCACTGTTGTTGCCGGCCATCAGGGGACGGAAGATCTCCCGGGAACTCTTTACCGCATTGCTGCGCCTGCTATACGACGAACAGGCGGAACGGGTCGACCGGGAGTGGCAGCGGATGACAGATATTCCGATATCCAGGGGGTCCGCCCGGGAGCCGGAAACCATCATTGACGAGGCCCGGCATGTCTTTGTGGAGGCGACACTTGACGGCGCCGGCGCACCCTTCAGTCTGCAGCGGATCTTCGGCAGGGTCAGACGGATCCTGCAACCGGAACGTACCGGTGCGTCCATGCCCCCGGCCTCCCTGGCAGACGTCCGGGGTTACTTCAGTCCCGCCGCAGCGACGCCGTCAAAGGCGGGAGGCCGAAAGTCCGCACTGCGCCGCGAAAATTCCATCCTTCGGCTCTACCATATCCTGAACCTCGACCTGGTGTTGCAAGGAGTCGGGGATCGTTTTTTCGATAACATCCCATTTAGTTTCGAGCTGCTGCTTACCAAGCACCGCGGAAAACTCCTGGATATCCTGCGCGATCATCGCTTCGATGCGGAGCTTGCTCAGTTTTTTGCCTACACTGACCCCTCCGGCATCTTCGAGCAGATTCGTCGACTCCTGCCGGCCGCGCAGACAGACAAGATCGCGCGTACCTTCCGGCAGGCCGTCGAGATCCTGCTCCGCAGTCGCTGGCTTACTGCGGGACGCGAAGAACTCACTGCCTTCACGACCCTTGATGCCTATGCATATTACCTGTCACCTGACCTGGAGCCACCCGATCTGGCGGAAGTGGTATTTGAGACCATGCGGCGGGCTTCCGCTGCCGGACTCCTCTCCGCATCATTTCGGGAAAGGCTTGCGGGGGCAACCGATGCACAATGGATGGCACAGATCGCGCGGAGCCTCGGCACGCGTCGGCGTGACCTCCTGTTTCCTCTGCTGGCGATCGGCGTTGAAGATGCGGGTCGGAGTGGTATCCTTCGATACCGCAACCTGTTGCAGCCGGCGGGAAGTCCTGTCGTTGACGAAACGGCGGCTCTCACCCTCCGGGCCATCCTGGATTCGGGCAGGTTTCCGGAGGGACATGTCCTGCGGGCTGCAGACCCGGCTTCGCATCCCGACTACCTGAAGCGGCTGGCATCGATCGGGCAAACGATCGAACGGGTGTTTGCGCATGCGGGTGAAGCCTACGGTGTCCTGATGAGCGGTCTGCTGGACCGCGATCAACTGATCAGGGCGGTCGCTGCGAGGTATCATCTGCGCCGCGATCAGGTTAGAACACTCACCCAAGCCTGGTACGACCGGTCGGCCAACGACGGCTGGCAGCCGGAGGACTTCCTGGAAGCCTTATTGCAGTCACCGGTAGCTGCCGGAAAGACGCGCGGCCGCCAATCGCTCAACCGCGCCGCCCAGAGACTTCTCACGTCAGCAGGTAGGATTTCCTGGTGGGATGTGTTGGCCGACCTGCACGATCCGCTCCGGAAAACAGATGCCTCGCTTGATGGGTTGAAGATCACGGATGTCACGTCCACATTGAAGGGCGACCGGAGCGACTGGATGGAATGCTATTTTGGGATGATGCAGTCGCCGGACACCTCAGCGCGCGGTGTTCAACGTGTATTGGGTGTCTGGATGCGGGGGATGTCTGACATGCCGGCTGCTGGCACGCGCCGACAGCGGTTCAAAGCCCTGGTGGAATCCATACTGGGGGCGTTATCCGAGGCATCGCCGGATCCCGTTCGCATGCATAGATCCTGGCTGGATGCCCACGCTTTCTTCGACGGACTGTCACCATCATCGGTGCGGGGCGTATACGAGCGACTTATCCGTGCGGGGATGCCGGTGGAGATATTGGATGAACATCTTCGATCGAAGGGCATCGAGGGGCCCGGCACTACCCCGTCCGTCAGGAAGCCTCCCGGGGAGGAGCCGCTATCCTACCAGGAGCGTCTGCTGCGCGGGATGATCACTCCGGAAGAGCTGGCTGCGCTCTGGCGTCCCGGCAGTCGGGATGCGGTGCGCATCCTCGCCGCTCTCAGGGCATGGGTGACCGGCCGGCATTGGAACGCCCGCGCCGCCGAACGGCTCGCCCGGACACTTCCTCCGCAGGCCATGTCTGTGCTCCTGGAAAGGCTGTCGCCGGCCGTCGACCTGCGCCGCATCATCGATGGATGGTCGGCCTTCCTCGCCTCGGCACGTCTTTATCCAGACCGGCAGCAGGCGGCTGTTGCCATCCGCAGGATGGTGATCACCCAACGGTTATGGCTCCATCAGACAGCCAGGAGACTGCAGGTTGACTTGTTCATGGCATCAGGGCTGCCGGAATTGTTTCGACGTGGCGACATCCCCGCGGATCTCATCGCCGAAGGCATCGACGGCGTGCCGCCCATCTTCCTGAAATTGGCGGCGGACATGCTGGCTACCCGTTCCAAGATCACATTGGATGAGCTGCTGGCACTCTGGCCGGTGACATGGACAGCGTCCGCCGCAGCGGGTGCCCGTCTGCCGGGTGGCGAGCAACACCGCTTTGGGGGTGTTGCCGTTTCTGATGCCATGCTGACCTTCCTTGAGAGCGGGAAGATGCCGGCACCCGTCGGGTCGGAAACGGAGGCGTCCGTTTACCGACAGCAGGTGGCTGAGCTCAATCAGGCGGGTCCCGGGCTCTTTCTGACCCTCCCATCCCTGCATGACAGCCTCCTGCCGCGGGCACTTGAATTCTATCGGCCTTCGGTGTTATCGGAACATGTTTTTTTAAGTCTGATAGAAAAATCAACGGACGGGGCCTTGCGCCGGTACCTGGAGGTCTTCTCAGACCTGGCCGGTCATTCCCGTGTCCGGAAGTCGGATCTGATCCTCTTCCTGAGGACCTATCGTCGGTTTTTTGCATCCGGAGCCATTGCCCGTGCCGGACAAACGGAGGGCTTCCTCCGGGCCGCGCTGGCCATTCCCTCCTTCGCCCGGCTTGCCCGTCAGACGCTGTCGGTTCTGCCCCGGTCTGCGTGGCGGACAACGCGTTCTCCCTTCCTGCAATTTATCATCCGGCGTGAACTGAAGGATGGTGGTGTTCGACCTCCGGATGCTGATGCGCTCATGGTTTTCTTCCTGCGGACCGGACTGCTGCATCCCGATGCCGCAGAGGCAGATCTCCCTTCATTATACCGGCGGCTCCGCTTGCGGCTTGACGCAGGAGACCCTGATTTGAGGGCTACGATCTTTCTATATGCAAAGGACCGAATGGCCCGGCGCAGGATCCGGGAACTCTTTGGTGAGCGCGGGGAGACGGTGCTCTATGAGTGGGTATTGCCCGGACTGACCGAGGCGCTCAGGGGGTTCACAGACCTCTTGCGGATACGCTTTGGCATCGATGCCTGGCGGGCGACGGGGGCACGGTCCGACAGGGATCGCCAGGAACGGGTACTGTCTTGGTGGTCTCAATCCAGGCCACTGCCCGTCCATGCCATCCAGTTGCTGAAGGCGTTCATGGAACAGGTGATGGCTTCGCTCGATGAACGTCAGTGGTTGCGGGTCAGGCAGATGGACCTCTCCCGTTTCACCGCACAGGAGCGGAGCCTCTGGGACGAACTGAAGGCCCTCCTGCCGGCACTCATCGAAGCACCGGCAGATGATGAGCGGCGGCTTGCGCCACCCGAAAAGCCAGAGGAGGGCCCCAGGATGAACGAACCTGATACGGAGTCTGACCCGGTCGACGGCATCACGGTGCAGAACGGCGGACTTGTGCTGTTATGGCCCTATCTCGGGCGACTGTTCACCCGTCTCGGACTTTCCGATGGCAAGACCTTTCCGGGGGAGGAGGAGCAATCCCGGGCCATTCGGCTCACCGAGTACCTGGTGACCGGTTCCACGGAGATGGAAGAGCACCAGCTGGCACTCAACAAGATCATCTGCGGGGCACCACTCGAATTCCAGGTGCCCGCCGATATCGAACTCACACCTGAGGAAGAGGAGCTCTGCGGGAAGATGCTCCAGGGGGTTATCCGCAACTGGGAAAAGATGAAGACGACCCGCCCGAACACGTTCCGGGAGACCTTTCTCAAACGGGAAGCACGGCTTTACAAGGTCGAGGACCGGTGGGAACTGGTGGTTGCCCGCAAGCCCTATGACATGCTCCTGGACAGCCTTCCTTGGAATATTTCCATGATTCAGTTATCTTGGATGCCCGAGCGACTCGTCGTTCACTGGAAATAAGCTTACATGTCTGAAACTCAGCAGGATACCGCTTCCTGTCTGCGCAACGAGCTCGACTGGTTATCAGTCGTACTCGATCTGCGCATGCATTCCTATTTCGAAGACCGATCCTTCGATGTCAGGTCCGTGCCCGCACCCGAGCACCCGCCTGAAAGCCAGTATGGCCGGCTGGTCACCGCATTGGAGCTGGACATCTTCGACAGGGTCGTGTTGGCGATGTCTCTCGTGCCGCACGTTGCCCCGCAATTATTTGACCGATTCTTTATCCAGAATAAGTCCATCTCCCGCGGGTTCTCAGAATTCGGCGGCGCTGATGCACCGCATCACAAGGGATTTTTTCCGACGGGGGAGACCGTCTGCTTCGTGCTTGCGGGCCGAGATATCAGCACCCGGGTCAGCGTACAGCGTATATTTTCTGAAGCGCATCCCTTCAAGGCCCGAAACATCCTCTGGCTTCAGCCTGCCCCCGTGCCGGACACCTTCTGGTCGGGCAAGCTCAGCATATCGGAAGAATGGCTATCGCGACTCACGACCGGGGAGGAGTGGGAACCGGGTTACAGCACCACCTTCCCCGCCGCCAGGCTGGAGACATCCCTGGGGTTCGATGATCTCATTCTCAACGCTAAGGTCATGGAAGAGGTCAGGCATATGCGTACCTGGATGGCCCATCAGGAGGAGATCCGCTCCGACCCTTCCCTGCGAAAGGCCTTCCGCAGAGGATACCGCGCCCTTTTCTATGGCCCTCCCGGCACCGGGAAGACGCTCACCGTGTCGGTCCTGGGCAAGGAGCACCGACGCCCGGTCTATCGTATCGACCTCTCTCAGCTGGTGTCCAAATACATCGGAGAGACGGAGAAGAACCTCTCCACCGTATTCCGGATGGCCGAACACAAGGACTGGATCCTGTTCTTCGATGAAGCCGAATCACTGTTTTCCAAGCGCACCGAGGTATCCGATGCCAAGGACCGGTATGCGAACCAGGAGACATCCTACCTGTTACAGCGGATCGAACAGTTCGACGGACTGGTGATCCTGGCAACGAATCTCAAGCCTAATATCGACCGTGCTTTCATCCGCCGTTTTCAGAGCATTGTCCATTTTGCCATGCCGGATGCGCGTGAACGTGAATTGATCTGGAGGGGGCAGCTCGCTCCCTTTGCACTCGGACCGGACCTGGACCTCAGGGCCATCGCTGCGGATCACGAAGTGTCGGGGGGAGCCATCACCAATGCCGTGCAGTTCGCATGGCTGAGTGCGCGGGGCCGCGGATCTGGGCACATCCAGCGCGAAGACATCGTCCATGGCGTTGTCCGGGAGCTGGGTAAGGAGGGCAAGACATCTAAACAATGATCATCAT
>CANHUK010000083.1 GCA_947463755.1 Chitinophagaceae bacterium | reverse complement strand
CGACCGCCAGCACCTCATCCACGATGAGGATCTCACTTTCAAGATGTGCGGCCACGGCAAAGGCCAGCCGGACATACATGCCGCTGCTGTAGCGCTTGACAGGGGTGTCAATGTAACGCTCGACTCCGCTGAAGTCCACGATCTCGTCGAACTTTCGGCGGATCTCATGCTTGCGCATGCCAAGGATCGCACCGTTCAGATAGATGTTCTCCCGGCCGGTGAGTTCGGGGTGGAACCCGGTACCCACCTCAAGCAAGGAGGCGATTCGACCCTTGATACGGACCTCGCCGGTGGTAGGGGATGTCACCCGCGAAAGGATCTTCAGCAAGGTACTCTTGCCGGCCCCATTACGACCGATCACGCCGACCGTGTCTCCGGCGCTGACGGAGAAATCTATATCGCGCAGACTATACACAACATCTCCTGACCCCTTTTGGGTCCGATCGTTGGATTCGCCGATCTTCAGGAAGGGATCTTCCTTCCCCATGGCGCGGGCCACCCAGCGGTGCAGGTCCCTGCTCAGCGTACCGGTCCCGATCTCTCCGAGCCGATAGAGCTTCGACAACTGGCTAACCTCGATGACATGCTCCACTTTAAAGGAATTATACGGAGTCGATGAATGTCTTCTCCACGCGATTGAACACGATGATACCAGAGAAAAGTATAACCAGGCTTGACACCAGGGCATAGGCCAGTGAGGCGGCACTCATGTCTCCCTTGCCCAACAGTCCCAGGCGGATACCCTCGAGCACAGGTGTCATGGGATTGGCGGCAATGATCCCCTTGACAGAAGGAGAAGCCGTGCTTAAAGGATAGATGACCGGCGTAGCATACATGAGCAATTGTACGCCAAAGGTCACCAGAAAGGCCAGGTCGCGGTACTTTGTCGTCAGCGCGCTGATGATCATGCCGCTGCCCAGCCCCAGAATGGCCATGATGAAGATCATCACCGGCAGCAGCAGCAGATAGGCGTTGACCTCGATCCTGAAACCCTCGAAAATGGCGTAGTAGGCCAACATACAGATCAACAGGAGGAACTGAACTGCAAAGCGGACGAGATTGCTGGCCACAATACTCAACGGCATGATCAGCCGGGGGAAATAGACCTTGCCGAATATGTTCGCATTGTCGCGAAAAACGGAGGATGTCTTGGTCAGACACTCCGCGAAATAGTTCCAGGCGACAATGCCCGTCAGGTAGAACAACGGTTGCGGCAGCCCATCGGTACTCAGTCCCGCCAGCCTGCCAAAAATGAACACATACATCACGGTCGTCAGCAGCGGCTGGAGGAAAAACCAGACAGGCCCCAGGATGGTCTGCTTGTAAAAGGACACGAAATCCCTCCTCACCAGCAGGGCCAGCAGATCCCGATAGTTCCACACATCCCTGAGGTGCAGATCAAACAGGGGGCTGTTCGGACGTATCCGAAGATCCCAGTGTTCATGTGATTTCTTGGGTGTCATACGTCGATTCATTCGAAAGGATGCCTGGAAACCGGCAGTTTCACGAAGGGATGATAGTCGCCCACAGCACCTGCAGGCGTTTGCTTGCGGATATCGTGGACGATCTGGATGGCATTGCGGGCCTCTTCCAGCTCAAATCCCTCTCCGTTCAGAATTCTGCGATAGCTTTCAGTATGCAGCTCCGTAAAGCCTTCACTGAATTCGAAAGATTCCCCGTTGATGGATAAAGAGCGGTATGTACGCTTTCCGGAAGCGATGATATCGGCGGGGATGGTATCTATGTTGATGCTCAGGAACCAGCGTACCCGTGCCTTTTCGAATTCAAGGTAGCCTGCAGCCCGGTCGTGCGTATGCAGATGGACCACATTACGCTGAACAGGGCCAAATATCCAGCTAAGCATGTCGTAAAAATGCACACCGATATTCGTGGCAATGCCCCCGGATTTTGAAAGATCGCCCTTCCAGCTGGTATAATACCATTGTCCGCGGGAGGTGATATAGGTCAGGTCTACATCATGCTTCCTGTCACCGGCAGCCTGAATGCGTTGCCTGAGGGCGATGATGGCCGGATGCAGGCGCAGCTGCAGAATATTATACACTTTGCAACCCGACTCCCGCTGCAGATCCGAAATGGAGTCGATGTTCCACGGATTCAGCACCAGTGGTTTCTCACAGATCACATCAGCATGGTTTCTGAGCCCGAAACGAATATGTGCATCATGCAGGTAATTCGGCGAACAGATGGAGACATAATCGATCGGCGTTTTTCGAAGTCTTAGCTTCTCAATGTGCCGGTCGAACCGCTCAAATTCAGTGAAAAAATCAGCCTCCGGAAAATAACTGTCCATCACACCCACACTGTCGAAACGATCAAGTGCACAGACGATGGAGTGTCCGGTGTCCTTGACCGCACGCATGTGACGAGGTGCTATGAAACCCGCTGCACCTATGAGTGCAAAGCGCTTGGGGATACTTGTTTCGGAGGTTGACGCCATATCAGATCTTCATGATTTTTGTGCTGGATCAATTTCTGATGCCAAACCAGTTTAGGATGGACTGGATCAGTTTTCTGCCCGGAAGCTTCTTGCGCTTGTCCGCCTCAAAGTAGTTGGCGCCATAACTGCTGCCATAGGCTCCGTAACCATAGCCACCATAACCATAATATCCGCCATAGCCGCCCGTCTTGGCCTGGATATCGTTCAGTACGAGCGACATCCGCGGCAGACGACGGTTGACATAGATGTCATCCAGCAGCTGCAACTGCTTCTTGAAAGTGTAGTTGTGGCGGACGACGTAGAGGCTCGCATCCGCATGTTTTCCGAGAACTACGGCGTCACCGACAAGTCCCACCGGCGCCGTATCCATGATGACCACGTCGTAATCCTCCCGCACCCGCTGGATGAATGCATCCAACCGGGGATCCAGCAGGAGCTCAGAAGGGTTTGGCGGAATCGGTCCGCAGGCGATCACAAAGAGATTGTCGATGCCGGGTACGGAAATCGGAAGCTCCTCGTATTCTACCCGCCCGATCACATGGTTGGTGATGCCCTCGCGCTTGTGCAAGCCCAATCCGCTCAGGATCCTGGGTTTGCGGATATCAAACTCGAGGATGACCGTTCGCTTGCCCGAGAGCGCCAGCACCGCACCCATGTTCGTACTGATGAACGACTTACCCTCACCGCTGGTAGAAGATGTGACCAGAATGACGGCCTTGTCTGGATTCGTCAGGAAATATTTGAGGTTCGTACGTATGATCCGGAACTGCTCGGCGATGAACTTGCGACTGGTCGGGCTCACAACCAGTGTACCCTCGTCCTGTGAATGACCCAGCTCACCAATGATGGGCGCGGAGGTATTCCGCATCACATCCTGACGTCCCTTGACCTTGTCGTTCAGATATTCCAGCAGGAAGATGATGAAAACGGGTATGCCAAAGCCCAGCAGAAAAGCCGTGATGTAGGTGGCCTTCTTGTTTGGACGGATCGGAATGGAAGAGGCCTGTGCAACCTCAAGTACCTTGACGTTCGAAAGCGTGGAGGCCGAACTGATCGATGTCTCCACCTTCTTCTCCATCAAAAAGGAATAAACCTGCTCAAGGATCTTCTGCCGACGAGCGATGTCGAGCATCTCTTTCTCCTTAGCAGGAAGCCGGGAGATCTCCCTCCCGACGAGCTGATTGCGGGCCGTAAGATTCCCTACCGTGAGCCGTAGGCCCTGACGGATATTATTGAGATTTTGCCTGATATCCTGACGCAGTCTGGATATCGTGACCTCCATGTTCTGTATAGTGGGGTTGGCCCGGGTGGTCGTCTTGAGCATGGTCTCCCGTTCCACCTGGAGCCTGTTGAACTCATTCATCTGGGCCGCCAGTGAAGGCTCCTGAAGCCCCAGCAGCGAACCGACCTGACGATAGGGCTGACTTTCGTCGCTGATATATCTGATCAGATTGTCGACCAGCTCCAGCTGAACACTCTGCTGAACGATCTCCTTGTCAAGATCGTTCATGGCATCAAACACCTTCTGCGACTGCGCCTCCACGTTGATCACCATGTTCTTCTCGCGCGACCTGAGGAGATTCCCCTCCACGACGGCCAACTCCTGGTTGACATCGTTCAACTGATCGTTGATGAAAGACAGCGTGTTCTCGGCCGATTGCTTGTTCTCCTCCAGTCCAAGCTTCTGGTATTCGAGCATCCACTGATTGAGGACGTCGAGTCCGAGTCGCGGATTCTCTGTCTCATAGGTAAGCCGCATGATGTTATTGGACGTTCCCGAAGGCACGGCGACCAATCCCTTCAGCAATTCGCCTGCCCGCTGCTCGGGCGACGCATAGCTGATGATGAAGTCGGAAGTATTGAAACTGCCCAGTCCGATCGTCTTGCGGAAAAGCATGAAACTCCCTTCGGGCAGATTGAAAGCCTGGCCGAATGGGATGGGCTTTTTATCCTCTCCAAGGGTGAACTTTTGATCATCGATCAGGTGCACCGTCATGCTAAAGGCCTTCATGGAATCCTTCAGGCTGAGGATCGAAAGTCGGACAGGGGTCTCGGGCGGATTGATCAGCGAAGTGCGGATCTTTCCTTCGTTATAGAACTGCAGTTCGAGGCCCAGGGCCCTGACGACCCGCTGACCGATCCGGCGGGTCTGCACCACCTGTATCTCATCCTCAATATTTTTGTTCGAACCCATGAACAGCAGATCCTCCAGATCGCTCTCACCTGATGGCGAGCGTGTGTTCGGATCCTTTACCATCAGCGTGGCGGTCACACTGTATATGTTGGGTTCATAACGGAGTCGCACGTAGGTCATCACCATGAAAATGACGACGGAGGCAATCACCAGGGGCAGAAAATGGATGTACCGGAACAGGATCTCACGTGGTGAGACCGGTTGCGGTTGCCGCTTCTGCACATCCGTCATATCGTTCATTGATTGGCTCATGAGTTTGAATTATCTGAAGACCGTGGACAATAGCACCAACATGGTTACGACGGATACCAGGATCGTGACTTTCCGCTGTATTTCAAGATCGCGCGCCGTAGGTTGACCTTCATCAGGTGTGACAACGATCACATCATTCTGACGAATGTAGTAAAACGGAGAGGAGAAGATATCCTGCCGGGTCAGGTCAAGCTTGGCATAGGTCCGCTTTCCTTCAGACTCCCGAACGACCATGACATTGTCTTTCCTGCCGTAAATGGTGATATCTCCTGCAAGACCAAGGGCCTCGAGGATACTGGCCTTTTCTGAAGGAAGCTGGTACACGCCCGGAGCCTTCACCTCACCGAGCACCGTCACCCGGAAATTACTGAACCGGATGACGCAGTAAGGATTGGTGAGCACACCCATCTCACGGATCTTGTCAAGCAGGGTGGTCTCCAGCTGCTGCTTGGTCAAACCCGCCGCATGGATCTTGCCCAGCGCATGAAGCCTGATATCTCCCTCCACATCCACCAGGTAGCCGCCGGACGCTCCGGCTGCCTCGCTTGCCTGCAGCTTTGAGCTGAGGGGCGTCGTATTCAACGCCGCACCGGATGCCTGGTTGAAGATCTGAGTGGCTGCCGGATTGTCGCTGTAAAAGACAATGCTCAGCACATCACCGCGCTGGATGACCTGCTCCGGAAGCACAAAATTGGTCGGAGGAATCGTATCGATCCCACCGCCGAAATATGGTATCGGACGATTCGTCCTGCAGGAGGAAACGAACAGCAGAAGGGTCAGCAATGTCGGCAGGAGGGCAAATGCCCCACCCCTGTGGCCGGATGAAGATCCCGGGATATGTTTGTTTGTAGTCATGTCTGATTCTTTGCAACGGGAACTAACTTGTCCTTGTCGACCTGCGCTACGAGCTTGTATCCAAGGCTCTCGATCACCACTTCCACTGTCTTGTGCATGATGCGCTGTACAGTGGCTTCTCGATCCATCAACAGACCCGTTCGGATGATCACTTTGTCTTCCGGTTTCAATTCCACTGCCTCCACTGACTCCACCTTGACATCAGTGTACTCATTCAGAAACCTCCGGATATCCTCGATCTCCTTGTCTTTCACCACAGCGGGCTTGCCCAGCCAGTAGATGTAATTGATGACCCCGGGTACCATGCGGACCCTCGTTTGCTCCTCCGGCAGGATCCGTACAAAAACGTATGACTTGAACAATGGCTCGTCCACCCACTTCATCCGGTCGCTCCACTTTTTCTTCACCCGGTTGAGTGGACAATAGGACTCTATCCCCTGATCGGAAAGCAGGCCATGAACCTTCTTCTCCCATCGGGGTTTAGTATAGACCGCGTACCAGTATTTGTTCTTTTTACTCATGGCTTCGCCACCTCAGTCCCATCAGTCCATGACGGGCCGGGTATGATCGTACACCCATGGCATGGACATCACACGCCCGCATCCGAAGTTTCGGACGGGGTGAAAACAAAATCCCGAAAGCAATTTTGCAGAACGGAAAGGCGTGTATGTCGACCGATGGGTATATCGTATTTTTTCTGTCACAAATATAGCCATTTTTAACATAAAGAGCCCTCCGTTGACATCCCGAATGGCGGGAGAAGGGCTCAATTTTCTCATTGATAATCAGTCTTTTTTAAGAAATAATGATCGATACACACACAGGATCCTATCGGCCTGCAGTGCCGGCCTGACGGTCTCGGCCGAAATTGAACCGGACATACCGGGTCACTCAGCCGGAGCTACCCTGCCGTCAGAAAGGAGATAGGACTGCCCCTCGGCCGCACACCAGGCCCTGCCAGTGG
>CANHUK010000082.1 GCA_947463755.1 Chitinophagaceae bacterium | reverse complement strand
TGCTAACACAAGTAACCAGAATTTGATGGATTATTCGGTCAAACAGGAAGGTAAATTCAGGTACATAGAAGAGGGACAGGGCGAGACGCTGCTGTTGCTTCACGGGCTGTTTGGCGCCATGAGCAATTTCCGCGGCATCATCGACCATTTCCGGAACGAGGGTTTCAGGGTCATTGTCCCGATCCTCCCGCTTTTCGATCTGGATCTGCTGCATACCTCCGTTGGAGGTCTTCAGAAGTTTGTGCACAAGTTCATTGAGCATAAGGATCTGCGCGATATTCATCTGCTGGGTAATTCGCTGGGCGGGCACGTGGCGCTGGTGTATGTGCTGAAGCATCCGGAGCGGGTACGTTCACTGATCCTGACCGGCAGCTCCGGTCTTTTCGAGCACGGCATGGGCGACAGCTATCCCAAGCGCGGTGACTATGAATATATAAAGAACAAGACAGAGCAAACTTTCTACGATCCCCGGACAGCCACCAAGGAACTGGTGGATGAGGTCTTTGGCATCGTCAACGAGCGGATGAAGGTGATCAAGATCCTGGCGCTGGCCAAGAGTGCCATCCGCAATAATCTCTCAGACGAGCTCAAGGAGATCGATAAGCCGACCCTGCTCATCTGGGGGAATAACGACATCGTGACCCCGCCCTACGTGGGCCGGGAGTTCCAGCGGCTCATCCGCGGCAGCGAACTGCACTTCATTGACAAGTGCGGCCATGCACCGATGATGGAGCTGCCGGATGATTTCAACGTCATTCTGAAACAGTTTCTGCTGAAGCTGAGGCAGACGGAACCCGTCGGCTGAGGTCTTTCGGCTTCCATATCCAAAGAGGAGACCCGTCTAATGTATTGCGAACAACTCATCTCGGGAGAAATCCCCGTGCTTCGTCCGCACGACTCCGTCGGACATGCACTCCACCAGATGGAGGAGTGGAAGTTACGGCATCTGCCCGTGACAGAGGGCGCCCGCTATCTCGGGATGCTGGCAGAGGATGATCTGCTGGACCTGTCGGAGGATACCGAACTGGCGCCGCTGACGGATCGGCTTCGGAAAGTTTCTGTACACACTCATGATATTTTCCTGACGGCCGTCAAGCGGAGCCGGGAGATGCATACCGATGTCGTGGCCGTCCTGTCGGAACAGGACGACTACGAAGGCGTGATCACCCAGGAGGGGATGATGCGTGAGCTTTCGAGATTTACGGGGGTGACCGAGAGTGGATCTTTGGTGGTCCTGGAAATGGACAGGCATACTTATGCTCCGGGTGAGATCAACCGTCTGGTGGAATCCAACGATGCGATCATCACGCAGCTCAACACCTGGTACGACCCGGCCAGCCAGCGTCTGACGGTGATCCTGCGTATCAACCGGGAGGAGGTATCAGATATTGTCGCCACTTTTCAGCGCTATGAGTACACTGTCCGCTACTACCTGGGCGAGGAGTTGTTCCGCAACGAATTGCAGTCGAATTTGGAACATCTGTTGAATTATCTCAACATCTGACCTACTGCTCCCCGTATTCATGTAATTTTCAGGCATGTTGGTGCCTGTGAAACCCCTCTTGCTGATCATTTGCTGCCTGATGGCGGTGGTCCGGGCATCGGCACAGCCTTCAGCTGCCATGGAACCCGGAGGTCCGGACACCCTCAATCCGGACGTACGTCACACCATCCGTACCATCCTGGTGCAGGGCGCCCGCAAGACCCGCCCACACATTATCCGCCGGGAGTTTGCCCTGGAAGAGGGCCGGTCCTACCTCCTGCCCGATATCATTTCAGGCATACGTACCACCCGTCAGAATCTCATCAACACGGCGCTTTTCGTGGACGTGACGGTACAGCCCTGTCAATGGGAGGGGGATACGCTGGATATTCTGGTCGAACTCAAGGAGCGGTGGTATTACTGGCCCTTCTTTTATTTCAAGCCCATCGATCGTAACTGGAATGTCTGGCTCAACCAGTATGATGCGAGCCTGGAGCGGGTCAATTACGGGATCAAACTGAAGGGCGACAATATCACGGGGCGGAACGATAAGATCAATATCTGGATCATTGACGGATATGCCCGCCAACTGACCCTGAAATATTTCAATCCTTTTGCCGACCGCTCGCTCCGTCACGGATACGGCTTCGAGTTGTCGAGGTCCTTTACGCGGGAGGTCAACTACGGCAGCCTGGGCAATCGCCAGCAGTTCTTTAAGGCCCCGGACGAGTTCATGCGCAGGCAGTACTATGCGGGGCTCACCTATTCGTACCGGAAGGGGTCGATCAACCGGCATACGGCCCGTCTGGGTTATGTCAGCGAATCGGTATCGGATTCGATCCTGCACCGCAATCCGGAATTTTTGGCAGAAGGCCATCGATCGGTCTCCTATCCGATGCTCAACTATCATTTCCAGCACCTGGATGTGGATTATATCCCCTATCCGAACCGTGGGCACACTTTCGAGTTTCAGTTCACCAGGATGGGTGTTGGAGGCCCTGTCGATCTCTGGCAGTTCAATGCCCGGGGATCCCGGCACTGGACATTGCCCCGCAAATTGTATTTCAGTTTGCAGGGGGATATGGGTTTGAAACTTCCCTTTGATCAGCCCTTTGTGAACAGGAACCTGATGGGGTATGGTGATATGTTCCTGCGGGGGCTGGAGTATTATGTGGTGGATGGTGTAGCGGGAGGGGTTATACGGAGTACGCTGCGTCGTCGGGTAGCCGACTGGCGCCTGCGCACCGGTCTGAAATCCAGAACGTATGGAGTCATTCCCTTTCAGTTCTATGCGAAGACCTTTGCAGATATCGGCTATGTGTATGATCCGCAGCGGAATGCGGATGACCGCCTGGCCAACCGCTTCATGTACACGGGGGGCTTCGGACTGGATGTAATTACCATCTATGACTGGGTCGTGCGGCTCGAGTTCAGTTTCAATCAATTCAGGGAGGGGGGCTTCTTCTTCCACAAGAACCCCTTCTGACGGGCGACTGTTTGTCGGGGGAAGTTGTACTTTAGCAGGATGAAAGTAGCGATCTACAGCCGTGGCGGTGAAAGCGTCCGGCCCGGGGATGTCCATAAACTGCTGGAAGCCCTCAGGAATGTTCGCATCACCCCGGTGATCCACGAAGACATCTTTCATCAGGTGAGTCATCATATCGAGGGGTCGGCCGACATCCCGGTGTTCCGTCATTCTGCCGATCTGGATGAGCATTTCGATTGCCTGGTCAGTCTGGGTGGCGACGGCACGCTGCTCGACACCGTCACCCTGGTCCGGAATAAGAATATCCCTGTCCTCGGCATCAATTTCGGCAGGCTGGGATTTTTGGCGAGCCTGGGTAAGGAGAACCTGGATGCGGCCGTCCGGGCACTGGCAGATCGTAACTATGTGATCGACAAGCGAACCCTGATCCACCTGGATGCGGATGTGCCCCTGTTCGGTGAAACGCCATACGCCCTCAACGAGTTTGTCATCCACAAGCGGGATGTTTCCCCGATGATCCGGATCCATACCTATCTGAACGGGGAGCCGTTGAATAATTACTGGGCGGACGGACTGATCGTTGCCACACCCACCGGGTCCACCGGGTATTCACTCAGCTGCAATGGTCCGTTGTTGTTCCCTGATGCGGGCGGTTTTATCATCAATCCGGTGGCACCTCACAATCTGAATGTGCGTCCCATTGTGGTGCCGGACGATTCTGTGATCTCCTTCGAAGTGGAGGGCAGGACCGACCAGCTGATCTGTACGATGGATTCGAGGAAGGAGATCGTGGACCGGAAGGTCCAGCTGGCGGTCAAGAAGGAATCCTTCAAGATCAGTCTGATCCGGCTTCAGGAGAACACCTTCCTGCAGACCCTGCGCGACAAGCTGGCCTGGGGACTGGACGCCCGGAACTGAAGGGTTCCGTTTTTTGTTTTCGTTAAAGGATCATCGGTTACTTTTGCCATCCGCCATGGGAAGAATTCCGTTTATTATTTGCTGCGTGCTGTTGTTGAGGGCCGGCTTTGTGTCGGGCCAGCCGCAGTCGTTCGTCCATGAGGGGGAGATCGGCATCACGTTTGGCGCCGCCCATTATTTCGGCGATCTGAACAACCGGGCCGCCGTGAACCGACCCAAGCCATCTGTCGGGTTTTTCATGCGCAAGCAGATCGGGAACTATGTGGCGGTGCGACTGGCGGCCAACTATGCGGAGCTGGGATATTCTGACCGTTACAGCGATATTGAATTCAACCGCCGGCGGAATCTGAGTTTCAACACGCACCTCTTCGAGGTCGGGCTGCAGGGTGATTTCAACTTCTTCCGGTTCGAGCCCTGGAGCGACGAGTTCTTTTTCACGCCCTATGTGACGCTGGGTGCCGGGATCTTCAATTTCAATCCGTATGCATTTATCGACGGGGAGAAGCATTTCCTGCGGCCACTGGGTACAGAGGGCCAGGGGTCGTCCATGTATCCGGAGCGTACCTTTTACCGGAACATGGCTTTTTCCTTTCCGATCGGGATGGGCGTCAAGTACAATCTGACGCGTAATATCAACCTGGTACTGGAGGCGACGCACCGGTTCACGACCACCGATTATCTGGACGATGTCAGTAGCACTTATGCCGGTGCAGGAGCCTTCCCGCCTCGTCCGGATGGCAGCGTGTCCGTGGCTTATCAGTTACAGGACCGGTCGGGCGATACCGGCACGCCGATCGGGTTCGCCGGTCGTCAGCGGGGTTTCAGCGCTCAGCGCGACCAGTATATTTTCGTTCAGGCAGGCATCTCTCTCTCGCTTTCGTCTTACCGATGTCCGGAGTAATTGCCTGCCCTTGCTGTTTTTGGTCCATCTTCCCGGCATAGTAGTATCTTCGCACATTATTTCAGCATATGACATCCAAGGAGAAGATCGATCTGCAACGGCTGCCCCGACACATCGCCATCATTATGGACGGCAATGGACGTTGGGCCCAGGAGCAGGGACAGGATCGCCTCTACGGTCATTTCCACGGCGTGGAGAGTGTGCGCAACATCGTCGAAGGGTGCGCGGAGCTGAATGTGGAGTATCTGACGCTATACGCTTTTTCCACGGAGAACTGGGACAGGCCTGAACCGGAGGTGACCGGGCTGATGGAGTTGCTGGTGGAGACCATCCGCAAGGAGGTACCGATCCTGAATCGTAACAATATCCGTCTGCATGTCATAGGTGATATGTCGATGTTACCAGACTACGCCAAACAGGCGCTTTCTGAGGCCCTGGAGATGACTGCTGCGAACACGGGTCTGAATCTGGTGATGGCACTGAGTTACAGTTCCAGATGGGAGCTTGTCAATGCGGTGAAACGGATCGCGAGGGATGTAAAGGAAGGCAAGGTAGATCCGGACGCCATTGGTCAGGATACCCTGCAGAACTATCTGGCCACCAGCGGATTTCCGGATCCCGAGCTGATGATCCGGACGAGCGGGGAATATCGCATCAGCAATTTCCTGTTGTACCAGCTGGCATATGCGGAGCTGTATTTTACATCGACGCGCTGGCCCGATTTCCGGAAGGAGCACCTTTATGAAGCCATCATCGACTACCAGGGCCGTGAGCGTAGATTTGGAAAGACGGGCCGTCAATTACAGGAGGAAGTCGATGCGAATGCGTGATCACAGGGGTGAATGCCCCTTCTTTAACATACCATTACACAAAAAGCAGTTATTTTGCCCCTTCGTAAAGTAACCCGGATGAAGCGGACCCTGTCGTTCCTTGGCCTTTTTCTTTTTACACTCTCGGCTTTCTCCGGGTTTGCACAGACGGACACCATACCGCCAGCCTCGGTGGATCCGGAGCTGCTGGCCATTTTTGAGGCCAAGATCCCCAGGAAATATACCATTGCCGATATCAAGGTCACGGGTAACGTGAAATTTGATGCGGCCATCGTCATCTCCGTGTCCGGCCTTTCGGTCGGAGACGAGGTGACCATTCCGGGGGGTGACAACTTCGCCAAGGCCATCAACAAGCTTTGGGCGCAGAACATGTTCACCAACATCAACATCTTCATCACCAAACTGGAGGACCGGAACATCTGGGTGGAGATCGTCGCCCAGGAGCGCCCCATGCTATCGGATTTCCGTTTCTCGGGCATCCGCAAAGGGGAGGCTGAGGAATTGAAGGATAAAGTTGGTCTGTTCAAAAGCCGTGTGGTCACTGATAATATGCGTCTGTCGGCACTCGAAGCCATCTCAAAGTATTACACGGAGAAGGGATTCCAGGGTGCAGAGACAAAGATCAAGGAGATACCCGATCCGAATGCGGCAGGTCGCGTCATTCTGGAGTTTCAGATCGACAAGGGAAATAAGGTCCGGATCGATCAGGTGCATTTCTTTGGTAATAGTTCCGTCGAGGAGACCAAGCTGAAGAAGAAAATGAAGGGGACGAAGGAGCGGATGCGATTCACCCTGCAGCCGGACAGCATATGGACTCCTTACGGTCAGGTCAGCGGCATGTCGGCCAGGCAATTCGTCCAGGAGAAGAAGTTCCTGATACCGACGCAGACGCTTCAGTACCTCGAGCCATGGTTCCGTTTCCGTTTTGGTTCCGCCAAGTTCAATGATAAAAAGTATCGCGAAGACAAGGAGAAGGTCCTGGAATACTATAATTCCATCGGCTACCGCGATGCCGTGATCGCATCGGATACGCAGTATTATGACCGCAAGGGCAACCTGAACGTGGCCCTGAAGGTAGATGAGGGCAAGCGTTACTATTTCGGTAATATGACCTGGAAGGGCAACACGAAGTATCCCGATTCTATCCTGAATATGTTGCT
>CANHUK010000081.1 GCA_947463755.1 Chitinophagaceae bacterium | reverse complement strand
GGTCGAGATCGTAGAATTGGTGCATCCCGATACGAGCTATGAAGTGCTGGAACGGATGGTGACCCATGTCGAGGGCCTGGTGGCTTCCCTTGGGCTACCCTATCGTATCCTTCGCCTCTGTGGTGGCGATATGGGTTTTGCCTCTGCCATGACATACGATTTCGAGATCTTCAGTGCCGCCCAGCAGCGCTGGCTTGAGGTCAGTTCGGTATCCAATTTCGAGGCCTTTCAGGCCAACCGGATGAAGGCACGCTTCAAGGATGGGGATGGAAAGATCCATCTCCTGCACACGCTGAATGGTAGTTCGCTGGCGTTGCCGCGGATCATGGCCGGCCTGCTGGAGAACAATCAGACGGCTGAAGGGATCATGCTGCCCGCCGTTCTGCACCGTTATTTCGGATCCGACCGGATCGCCTGATGCCTGGGTATCCTCCGGGGCTCAGTTTTACTGCAGTTGACGTGTGCGCGGATCCATCACGCTGAACCATAGCGGTGGGATCAGGGACAGGATCATCATACCGGGATAGCCTGTTGGCATTTGTGGCGCATCCTCATGATGCCTGAGGACCTGATATTTCCGCGAAGCCATGTAGTGATGATCGCTGTGGCGGGAGAGTTCGAACAGCACGAGCCGGCCGACGACATGATCGCTGTTCCAGCTATGTGCGGGCCGAGGTCTTTCGTAGCTGTCTGCGCCTGTTTTACGGCGTTGAAGGCCATAGTGCTCGATATAATTCACTGTTTCCAGCAACAAAAATCCGATGACCGCAGCGCAGACGAACCAAAGCGCGGTCAGCAGACCGAAAGCCAAGGCGATCAAGGTAACAAACGCGAGCTGGATCAACTGGAACATGAGCATTTCGTTCTTCGGATGCCACCAGGGGATATTTTTCTTTATCCTTTCCCGGTTGGAAATCTCCCATGCGGAGCGCCAGGATCCAATGATCGAACGCAGATAAAAGGCATATACGGATTCTCCGGGCCTGGCGCTGCTGGGGTCTTCAGGTGTACTGACCCGTTTGTGGTGGCCCCGGTTGTGCTCGATGTAGAAGTGCATGTACAGCGAGGTCAGCAGCAGCGTCTTGGCCAGTTGCTGTTCGAAGCGGACGGTACGGTGTCCGAGTTCATGTCCCACATTGATGCCGAAGGTCCCGCAAAGCAGTCCCATGACAAAGATCCGGCCGGCGATCATCCATCCCTCGATCCCTTCCTGTGTAAAGGAGTTCAGGAACAGGAATAATGCCACATACTGCATGGGCACGATCATATAGAGCAGGAAGTCATAGGTGCTGTCTGTCTTTGCGATCTCCTCTTCTGCAGCGTCCATATTGGATGGATCAGGTTTGAATAGCAGTTCCAGCACGGGTATGCCGATCCATACCACGATGAGGGGCAGGAAGATGCCGATATCCTTCGCGAAGAAGGCGTTCACCGACAGGGCGTAGATGAGGATCGGTGTGGCGTACTTGAAGGCTTTCCAGTTCATTCCATTTAAGATTTATCGCGGCTTAAGGCCACGCGGTACAGCAGAAAGGCCATGGCTGCAAAGAGTCCTGTTCCGAGCAGATAGTAGCCATTGGTGCCGAGGGCTTCGGAAAGTGCGTGTTCCAGGTTCACGACGCCCAGCGACTGGCTGATGCTGTCATTCGCAAAGAGGAAGGCAACGGCCACGCCGGCCAGTGCGCCGCCGGCGACCAGGCCCGTGGCGAAGAGGTTGCCTTTGCGCAGGTCTTCTTCTTCCTCCTCATGTGCATCTGTCTTGCGTTTTGAGAGTTGCTTGTCGGCCAGTCCCCGGATGGCACCTCCGATGAAGATCGGGAGGGTGGTGGACAGGGGCAGGTAGATCCCGATGGCGAAGCTGAGTGCCTTGATGCCGCAGAGTTCCATCACCAGGGCGATCGCCACACCGACGATCACGAACTGCCAGTCGAGATTGAAGGACAGGATACCCTTGATGAGCGTGGCCATCAGCGTAGCCTGAGGTGCCGAGTATTTATCGGTTCCGATGGCGTGGTCGATGCCCTGGGCGACCATTTCTGCGGAGGGGGTGTCGAGGATCTTCACGGTCAGACCGATGGCGAGGGAGGATACGATGGCACCGATGAACAGGGCCATCTGCTGGTAGCGTGGTGTGGCGCCCACGATGTAGCCGGTTTTCAGGTCCTGAGAGGTGGCTCCGGCGTTGGCAGCGGCGATGCAGATCATACCGCCGACCACCAGGGCCATGGGTTCATAGAACTTACCGGTCCATCCGACGGAGATGAACACCAGACAGGTACCCATCAGCGTGGCGATGGTCATGCCTGAGATCGGGTTATTGGAAGAACCGATCAGTCCCACGATGCGGGAGGAGACGGTGACGAAGAACGCGCCGAAGATCACCACGAGTACACCAAGCAGCAGTTTGCTGACGAAGCTGTCGCCGGGCACCTGCGGCAGGATGGTCATGAGCAGGATCAGTCCGAGGCTGCCGAAGCCCACGATCTTGATGGACAGGTCGCGTTCGGTCCTGTCCGTAGTTTGGGTATTTTCTCCTCCGCTGTTTTTCAGGGAGCCCACGCTCCCCTTGAATGAAGAGATGATGGTCGGGATGGTCTTGAACAGGGTGATGAAACCACCCGCTGCCACGGCACCGGCACCGATCTGTCGGACATAGGCCCGGTAGATCGCCACGGCATAGTCGTTGAAGGTATGGGTGGCCGGGTCCCATCCGCCGGGGCCTCCGGCGGTGGCCAGGTCGTTCAGGTATCCGAGTTTGATGAGCTGCAGGGCGATGGTGTCTGCCGGCACGAGGGATGCCAGTAGGGGGTTGAATACAAACCAGGTAAGTACGGATCCGGCGACGAGGATGCCGGCGATCTTCGGACCGATGATATAGCCCACGCCGAGATATTCCGGGGTGATCTCTCCGCTGACCTTAGCGGAAGGGAAGAACTTATTGGCCTGCTTCGTCATGAAGGAGGGCGTTTCGGCGATGAGGTGCAGGATCTTCTGCAGGAAGGCATAGACCATCGCGATGCCCAGGCCCCAGAAGGCGGTCCGGGCAAAATCTCCCCCCTTTTCTCCGGCCTTGAGTACAGACGCGCAGGCAGTGCCTTCGGGATAGGGCAGGGTGCCATGTTCCTTCACGATCAGCGGTTTGCGCAGGGGGATCATCATGAGGGTGCCCAGAATGCCGCCGAAGATGGCCAGGGTGAGGATGGTGATGTAATTGAAATATTGTCCGCTGGATGGTTCGCTCAGGAAGAGGAAGCCCGGCAGGGTGAAGACGACGCCGGCGGCGATGCTCTCACCGGCGGATCCCGTCGTTTGAATGATATTATTTTCGAGGATGGTGGTGCGCAGGAAAAGCTTGCTGAGGGCGATGGCCATGACGGCGATGGGTATCGAGGCCGAAACGGTGAGGCCGGCTTTCAATGCCAGGTAGACGGTGGAGGCGCCGAAGATGATGCCGAAGGCCGATCCAACGAGCACCGCCTTAAGGGTGAACTCCTTCATCTGGGTCTCGGAAGCCACGAAAGGCTGGAATTTCTTTTCAAGCATGGCCGCAATGTATTGGTTGAATGTGGAAGTTAGTGAAAATAAGAAAGACACCGCAGGCCTGGACCCGGGTGTCTTTTTTTGATCGTTGAGAATGTCCGTCAGTCTTTCATGAGGTTCTGCAGCCAGCGGGTGAGCAGGAACAGGATGAGGGCGGCAATGCCCGACATGGCGACGAAGAGCATGAAGAAGTCGTACAGATTGTTCATTTGATATCCCATGAACTGAGTCGTCTTTCCTTCCGGATAGAGCGCACTCAGCACGCCGGCCAGCTTGTTGGCAAATGCGTTGGCGAGGAACCAGACAGCCATCAGCAGGGAGGCGAACTTGAGCGGGGCGAGCTTGTTCACAAGCGATAAGCCGATGGGTGAGAGGCAAAGTTCTCCCATGGTGTGCATCATATACATGCCGGTCAGCCAGATCATGCTCACTTTGATGCCGGGCTGTACGCTGTTGACGCCGAAGGCGATCCAGAGATAGCCCAGGCAGAGCAGGAGCAGACCGATGGCCATCTTGGTCGGGGAGGAGGGCTCGTGCCGTCCCAGCTTCAGCCAGAGCCAGGCGAAGACGGGGGCGAGCGTCACCACGAAGATCGAGTTCAGGGATTGGAAGAGGCTGGCGGGTACGGTGTCCATCGAGAGGGTGGAATTCCCATCCATCAGCAAGGTAATATTGCCATAAACGGTGCCGGCGGCCAGGAGTGCCAGGAGTCCGAAAACGGTCGTCCTGAGGGCGCCTTCATCTGTTCCCAGTCCGGCAGCGGCTTTGCGGTACAAGGTATAGACATAATAAAGGAGTCCGGCTGACAGCACATGGATGCTCCACACGGGGATGCTCAGTCCCAGGCTGCGGTCGGTCTGTTCGTCGGCGAAGAAGGTGAGTGAGGCGCCTGCCTGTTCGAAGGCGCTCCAGAAGAAGACGACGAAGAAAGAGACAATAAAGATCACGGCGATCCTTTTCTTTTCAAGTACGGAGAGGGATTTATCGGAGAATACGACAAATCCGATGAGCAGGAGTGCGCCGATGAGCAGGTATGACAGGAAGCTGAAGACATTCGCGTCCACATACAAGAGTCCGATCATCAGTACGGACAAGGCTGCCAGGCCGACGCTCATGAACAGGGGGCTTGTCCACCACTTCGGGGCGTGCACAGGCGTTTCGCCCAGGGGGTTACCTTCCGCATCGATGATATATCTCTGCTGGAAGACATATTGAACGATGACGCTCAGGAGCATACCGATGCCTGCAGCCAGGAAGGCCCATTTGAAATCAGCCGGGTTGCCGGTGTCGCCCACCAGTCCGCATACGAAGGGGCCCAGGGCACCGCCGACGTTGATGCCCATATAAAAAATGGTGTACGCGGGGTCTATCCGCCGGTCGTTCTTGGGATAGAGTTGTCCGACGAGGGAGGAGATGTTGGGTTTGAAAAATCCGTTGCCGGCGATCATGAAGCCCAGTCCGGAGAAAAAGAACAGGGAAGAGAGGGATTGGTTGGAGTCATAGAACGAGCCGCAAAAGAACAGGAGGATCTCTCCGATGGCCATCACGAGGCCGCCGGCGATGATCGATCGTTTGTTGCCCCAGTACCGGTCGGAGATGTAGCCTCCGATCAGTGGGGTGAGATAGACCAGGGAGGTATAGCTGCCGTAAAGATTTGAGGCAAACACCTTGTCGAAGAGCAGGGCCTTGGTCATGAAGAGCACCAGGATGGCCCGCATCCCGTAATAGTTGAAACGTTCCCACATTTCCGTGGCGAAGAGTACGTACAGGCCTTTGGGATGGCCCTGGCTTTTGATTTCGCTCATACAGCGTTTTTTGATCGTTCGTTTTGGTGACTTGCGGCTTGTAAAATAAGCAATATTGTGAGCTGACCGTCATTTGTAGGCATGAATTGCATCGAATCCATCCGCCCGGCGGTATCTTTGCTCAAATGATGGATGTTGCTTCCACTGAGCATATCTGTCTGTACATTTCATTCTTCCGACATGAATATCCTACTGCTTGGTTCCGGCGGGCGTGAACACGCCCTGGCCTGGAAGATCCGCCAGAGTCCCTTGTGCGATCGTCTGTTCGTCGCCCCCGGCAATGCTGGTACGGCCCTGGAGGGCGAGAACGTATCCCTGGACATTCTGGACTTTCCCGAGGTGGGAAGGTTTTGTCTGAGCCAAGGGGTTGGCATGGTGGTGGTGGGTCCGGAGGAGCCGCTGGTACGCGGCATCCGGGATCATTTCGCCGGTGATGCAGCCCTTCAGGAGATCATACTCATCGGTCCGTCTGCTACTGCTGCGCAGCTGGAGGGCAGTAAGGCTTTTGCCAAGGCCTTCATGATGCGCCATGGCATACCCACGGCCGGCTATCGGGAGTTTGACAAGGAAAGTTATGCGGAAGGGGTGGCCTACATCCAGTCGCATCCGCTGCCTGTGGTCCTGAAGGCCGACGGACTCGCCGCAGGTAAAGGAGTGGTGATCGCCCATAGTCACATCGAAGCGATCGCAGAGTTCGAGTTAATGATCCAGTATTCCAAGTTCGGAGAGGCCAGCCGGCGCGTCGTCGTCGAGGAGTTCTTGTCCGGGATAGAGCTGAGTGTGTTCGTATTGACGGACGGGAAGTCGTACGTCGTACTGCCGGAAGCCAAGGATTATAAACGCATTGGAGAAGGGGATACCGGTTTGAATACAGGCGGAATGGGTGCGGTCAGTCCCGTGCCTTTCGCAGATGATGTGTTCATGGACAAAGTGCGCAGCAGGATCATCGAGCCGACGGTCCGGGGCATTGAGGCGGAGGGGCTTGACTACCATGGATTTGTTTTCATCGGATTGATCAAGGTTGACGGGGAGCCTTTTGTCATCGAGTACAATTGCCGGATGGGGGATCCGGAGACGGAGGTTGTCATGCCCAGGCTGAAGAATGACCTGGTGGCCTTGTTCCGATCCGTGGCAGATGGCTCGCTCGGCACCCAGCAAATTGAGACGGATCCTCGTTCTGTTGCCACCGTGATGCTGGTCAGCGGGGGATATCCCGGCTCCTATGTCCGGGGGCTGGAGATCGACGGGCTTGAGATCCTGAAGGAAGATGACGTACTGGTATTTCACGCCGGGACGAGTGCCGATGGAGATCGTGTGCTGACCAATGGCGGTCGTGTGCTGGCCGTCAGTGCTTATGGCCGGGACATCCCTTCGGCAGTGCGCCGGTCGCTGAACATCACCGAATTCATCCAATTTGATGGCATGTACCACCGGCGAGACATCGGGTATGAATTCAAATCATAGCATAGCCATATT
>CANHUK010000080.1 GCA_947463755.1 Chitinophagaceae bacterium | reverse complement strand
TAATAAGTATCAAAAAAAGCACTGTTCCTCAGGGAGCGACGGGTGGCGTTCCGGTCAGGCAGATCGGGGAACTCTTCATTCCGGAGTGCGGAGAAAAGGGTTTCAAAAACGGTCTGACGGGCCGGATCATATGTATGCCCGAACGTGCGGGCCATCTGCACCGGATTGGACAGGGCCTCAGCAGGCCGGATTTGCAGCATCCGGTCGATCAGCGCCTCCAGCTTGGCGTACTCTTCCTCCAGCCCCATCTGCCTCGACAACTCCTGCGCCCTCAACCTGACCTCATTCAGTCCCACATCACCCTTGGCCTCCACGATCTTCTGCAACCGTTCTTTCACGAAATCCGCACCCAGACTCTTTGCCTGCGGACCAGAACGCCTCGATATCTGCAGATTCTCCAGCAATCCCCGCTCTGTTTGCGACACATACAGGCCGCCACTGATGATGCTATCGCCCTCCAGCGGCCCCTTACCCTCCAAAAAACGTAAAGTCACCCCGGGAAGCGGGATCTTCTTGGTATAAGTATGCGTAATGAAAATGTGACCGGTCTCCGTGGGCCTGCACTCAAACGCAGAACGATGACTCAACACCGCATCTGCATAAAGCTTGCCCAGGATGAGTATCAGATTCCTGCGGATGATCTCCTCCGGCGGATCCACCAGATTCGAACTATACACCCGCGGCGCAATCTTCCGAATGCGGCCCATCCGCTCCAATTTGGCGATCTGCCGGCTCACCCGCTGATCGCTGGATGAGAACAGGATTTCCTGAAGGTTTTCGAGGATGTTTTTTTCCATTACTCTTCAAAAATAAAGATATTTTCTAATTAGATATTTTGTGCGTTCGATTTATTTCCAAATAAGGTCAAAAACAGGTATAAAATACCCGTTTTCGAGCGCTCAGGTAAGCGACAAAAACCAGTAAGGGTGCAGTTTTCAACAAAGCAGGGAGATGAAGATATTTTTTTCCAGAATAAAAAGGGAATCGGCAAGATGTTGTTTATTTTTCTATTTAAAAGACATGATCAGGCCATTTTATTCTTTTTAAATGCAAAAAGCGAACCTGCTCAACCCATGAGTGACATTTCCCGTAAGCAAACCTACAGAAGCCAAATTGCCGTATTTGGGATCACATCATGACTATCTTTGCCGCATAATCAACGGCCAACCTACTCCTTCCGAACACCGAATACATGCTAACCATGACAGCGGACATCCCCCTCGGCCACCACAGCGATGGCAGTGTTGCGATGCTCAACCTTACAGAGGCAGCACCGCTGTTCATTACCCATCCCGACAAAAACCAATGGCGAGCCCTGATTGCCACCGTGGGAGCTTCCCTTGGTAACAGGTCAGACATCCGCTGGCTGCTTTGCATGGACAACAAAACATTGGAAGCCTGGACACCGCAAAACAACAACCCCGCTTCCCGGGATACATTCATCACCGATGAACCTGGATCCGGCACCCTGAATGGCAGAAAACAACTTGTAAAGGCGATGATGAAGGCCTTCCGTCATCGACCAGCGCCCAAAAAAGCCGGCAGACCTGCGATTTACATATGTATCATCGAAGACATCTGGGATCTGATCAGAAAATGTGAACGACCGGACGCACAAAAGCTGGTCAGGATGCTCCAGGATCAACAAACCTCCGCCCTGAAAGTGATCGCGGGCAGCTCATCCGGCCACAGATCGCTATTCCCTGAATTACTGCTACCCAGAGATCAATCTACCCGGTCAAGATCAGCCATTGAGCAGCCAACCGATAAGCCCGGATGCCCCGGTACCGAACTGATCCTCGGGACCGAAGGACTGATCTTCCGTTCCACCCCGGGAGGCCACCACTGGGAAAAATGGTACGCACCCTCTGCCTGGACCTCCGTCTCTGAAACATCCACCCATAAAGCACCGCACAACGGATCAACAAGTTCTCCAGCCGGGGAGATCAGCCAAATCCAAGCCACCGCACTGGAAGTATCACTGCCTGAAAATGCCCGGATGTTCACACTCGACATCTGATCATACATGTCATAAAGTCATCATACCCGGTCCTCAGACCGCTCCCACCCATATGCGATCGCCGATCACTTGCCACCAAATACGCGCCCGGCAACCCTGTTCATCGATGCATCTATGCGAGTGTCCGGAAAATCAGGGGTCGCTCTATTTTGGTAATTTTTCTCTATTTTATTTGGAATATTTTATGGCTAAACTACCAAATAGACTATTTGGCAAATTTTTGTATTTTTTATTTGGAACTTTTTATTTCCAATTTTAGCCTTGGATGGGAAATAATTCGATTATTTTCCATTTTAAATTTCTTAATTCGATTTTATTTTCTTTTTTGATATTAATCAGGTACTTAGTTGACAGACAGCGCGCATGAAGAAGCCTGCATCGCGACCGAATGAAGCATGGGTAAAGCATATGGAACACCAACCCCTCAAGATCGTGCCCATGCTATGATAATGGAATATTTTCTGCATATTTATCCGGTTCAAAACAGGGGATCAATCCTATAGGGCAGACGTAAACAAGGATAGGCAACCCAACGCCGGAGCAAAAGGACGATGCCTTCAATTAGAAGGCCGGAGAATGGAACGGTCAACATGTCAGGATCATAGCAGGCACCAGGCGCATCATAAAAGGCACGAATTATCCCCATCTGCGCAAGTCAAAAAAAAGACTCCTAATTTCGGGCAATTCATCCATCGACAAATACAGATCACCATGCAACTCACCGGCAGAATCGTATCCTTGCTCCCCATGCAAACCGGAACCGGCCGCAACGGCACCTGGCGCAAGCAGGAAGTCATACTGGAAACAGAAGGACAATACCCCAAGAAAGTGTGTGTGGCCGTATGGGGCGAGCGGATCGATGAACAACAACTGCAGATCGGTAACAACCTGAAAGTGGATGTCGATGTGGAGAGCCGCGAATACAACGGACGCTGGTACACCGATGTCAAAGCATGGAGGGTGGAAGTGGTCGCGCCGGGTACAGCACCCGCACCCATGCCTTCCAATCCGGGTTATTCCGCCACGGCCCCGCAGGCTCCTTCAGCCATGCCCTCAAGCCAGCAATACAACAACAACCTCCCCGGAACGGGTGAGGACGATATGCCGTTTTGATCTTCCTAACCGCGGAAGGGTCTCCCTTGTCGAAATGTTAAATTCCGGCAGAAATCCACTCCGCAAATAGGTTGCGGTGCATTGTCGTTTTCTTTGCATGCCCCAAAAAAAACGACGCCTATGCACGACACCATCCAGAACGAGCCTTCCCTCCTCGAATGTGTTGACACCGTAAAGAACGGACTCGGTGACAACGACACAGATCAGGCCATGGACAACGCCAGGAGCGCTGTTGCCATGGAGCGTGTCCGCAGATTCTTCGGCTGCAGCGAGGAAAAAGCCAAAATACTTTCCCTGGCCATCATGGAAGGTTTCGAGAGCAATGCCGTGAACCCCGAAGGCATCAGACAAGCCTTGAAACTGCCCCTCGGAGGTCTCAAACGGATAGAATCCTTCCTCAGGAGCCTGAGTCGCATTGGTCTCATGAAACCAAAGAACCGTGGTCGCAGCAGTCTGACCCAGGGATATGAGGCCACCCCCAATCTCCTCGAAGCAGTTTTCCATGAAACCAGGTCGCTGCTCAAAACCAAAGCCATTGAGCATGCAGCGGACCTGATCCAGAAGATGTTCCAACTCGTCGAATACTACAAGGCACTGCGCTGGCACCATGCCGAACTCTTCGATGAGATGAAGTCGCTGCACCGAAAGCATCGGAAGATGCCATTCGTCTCCTGGATGATGGGGCTACACCTGTCCGATCCCGAACGTTGCTGCCTGTACTATGTGATGTACAAGCGACTGCAGGGAGAAGTGGACATCGACCTCAATGATGTCGACAAGGCGATCCTCCCCCACCCCAGAGAGCGATTCAACTTTCACCGCGACGTCATCGCAGGTACGCTGCCGATGGTCACGTCAGGACTGATCACGGTAGAAACCCATCTGGGAGGTCGACTGATCGAACTCAACCTCGGCCCTTCAGCCGAGTCGAAACTCCCTGAATTTGAGTTGCGCATCCGATCGGAAAATGCCAGGGAGGCCTCGATGCTGGAACGGGTGTCGCATAAGAACATCCACAGGAAACAACTGCTCTTCGACACGGTACTCTCCGGCCAGGTAGACTCCATGTTTCGGTTGCTCGCGCCCGAACGTCTGCCGCAGGTGCAGGAAAAACTGGTCAGCCAGGGTATGAACGCAGGTATCCTCGCCATCTTTCACGGTGTGCCCGGTTCAGGTAAAACAGAAACCGTGCTCCAGCTCGCGGCGGAGACCGGTCGCGACATCTATCGTGTGAACATCGCAGGCATCCGGAATAAATATGTAGGAGAATCGGAAAAGGGCGTCAGATCCATCTTCGAACAGTACCGGAAACTTTCCATGGGTAACAGTCCCATGCCCATCCTGCTGTTCAATGAGGCGGACGCCATCCTCGGAAAGCGGATCGCCGTGAACAACTCGGTCGACCAGATGAACAATTCGATGCAGAATATCCTCCTCGAAGAAATGGAAGGATTTCAGGGCATCTTCATAGCCACCACAAACCTGGCAGTACATCTCGACGATGCCTTCGAACGCAGATTCACCTACAAGCTCCGCTTCACCAAGGCCGGAGATGATGTCAAAAAGACACTCTGGACCCGGTATTTCCCCACCCTCACCGAGGCCGAAGCCATCGGCCTGTCGCAGGAACTGGACCTGAGCCCTGCGCAGATCGAAAATCTAAAAAAACGATGGGAGATCCATCAGATCCTCTTCGAAGACGGCCGCATGGATCCCACATCCCTCAAAGCCCTCGCGGAACAGGAATTCCTGAAACCGAAGGAGGTCAAACCAACCATCGGCTTCCGTCAACGCTGATCGCCTCAACCCTGAATGCTGCCGGGAGATTAAACCTCCCGGTATTCACAGGGTCAGAACTTAAAAGCATGTAGCATGAAAAAATCGTCACTCATCATCGCAGTCGCCCTGATCGGCGGCATCCTCGCTGGTAACGTCAGCCTCCGGGCCCAGGGCAACGGACAACGACCGGCCCGGGAAAGGAATCCGGAAGACATGGCCAAGAACCAGACGCAACGACTAAAGGACCAATTGAACCTCAGCGCAGAACAAGAAAGATCCGTCTACGACCTCAATCTCAGTTTTGCCAAACGTATGGCGGAAGCACGTGAAGCCGCCGCTGCATCCGGAGGCAGGCCGCCCATGGATTCCATGCGCAGCTGGAACCAGGCCAGGGAAGCTTCCATGAAAAAGATCCTCACGCCGGATCAATCCGAAAAGTTACAGGCAGAACGGGAAAAGATGCGGCAGCAAATGGGCGATCGCAGACCCGGCGGCGGTGGACGTCGGAGATAAATGATCGACCTTACTATATCAAATGCCGGCGTCATCCATACGCCGGCATTTATTTTTCAGTGAACAGGAAGCGCAACACATGCCCGTTCCTGGCAGCATAAGGCCGGCAATCGAGCCTCTACCAGTGTTACAATGACCATACACCCTCAACGAACCCGATCGCGCCGGGCTTTACGACCCTGATGATGGGCCCAAACCGCCCCGGAGATCTTCCTCGTCATCTCCCAGGCTTCGTTCTCCGGTCCCCATGATCGATCCTCATTATTACGGGTAAAGATCGACAGAATATATGGCTCAGGGCCATTCACGTACAACACTTCGCTTCGGCTCGCATTCACGGCACCGTTCTTGGAAGCCACGAACACTTCCGGTGGTATGGCTGAAAGCGCCTCTTCATCCCAATACTGCCGCCCCATGATGCGAAGCATTCGATCGCAAGTTGCCGTATCAAAGATCCTCCGCCGGACGATATCCTCGAAGATGGAAGCCATCTCCCTCGGCGTCGTCTGCCCCCAACCAAAAACCCCGCGCCAGGATTCCCTTCCGGCTGTCCTGCTATTCACCCGCGTCTGCTGATACCCATATCGATCCAGCATGGCATTCACCGCTGAGCCGCCACCGGCAATGGCCTGCAGCCACAGACTCGCATTATTATCAGAAATGGTCATCATCAGCATCATGACCTTGCTGAGCTCGATCCGCGTCCCCACTTTTAGATATGGAATGATGTCTTCCCCGGGATCATACCGGATGGTATCCAGCCAGGTCAGGGTATCGTGATATTTGATCGAACCGCGACCGATCCGGTCCATAATGCCCATCAACAACGGCACCTTCACGATGCTCGCCGTGGGAAAGGTCGTATCGGCATTGATCTCCACGGTCTTACCGGTACGCAGGCTCTTGACATACACCCCCACGTCTCCTTTAAAATCTGCAATGATAAACCTTATGTCAGTTTCCAAACGTCGGCTTACTTCCTGAGACTTAGCGAGAGGTACTGACAGGATCAGCAAGAAAGACAAGTAGCCCGATGTCAAAAATCTGGAGATGAACATCTTCATGTTAATAATTCAAAGAATTAGAATTTTGGAAACATATCACTCCAATAGTAATCATTCGAGAAGGAGTAGGGAAAATATCTGATGCTGCGTCTGGGAAGTGAATCAACTTCTGTCAGAATACTTTTTCTGCTGAAATAAAAACATAGGAAAACGTTAATTCAGACGTTAGGAGAAAGCAAAATTCTACAAAGAATATACTATAGAGGGTTTTTGGAAAAGTTTACGGGTTACAAGAAACTTGAAAGTAGGAATAGTAGTTAATCATGCTTAGGCACAAAAAGGTAGATTGTTAGTTATCTAAAATTAGACACCATCTAATAAAACCAATGTGAAAAAATAATTT
>CANHUK010000079.1 GCA_947463755.1 Chitinophagaceae bacterium | reverse complement strand
GCCGTGGCTGCGCATACCGGCATCGGCACCTTGCCGATCCTGTATTTCGGTACACCTGAGCAGAAGAGCCGGTATATCCCGAAATTGGCAAGCGGCACCTGGAAAGGGGCCTACGGTTTGACTGAACCCAACAGCGGCAGTGATGCGTTGAGTGCCAAGACGACCGCGAAGCTGAGTGAAGATGGAACGCATTACATCCTGAACGGCCAGAAATGCTGGATCACCAACGGCGGATTTGCGGACGTGTACACGGTGTTTGCGAAGATCGACGGCGACAAGTTCACTGCTTTCATTGTGGAGCGTGGGATGGAGGGCTTTACGCAGGGTCCGGAGGAGGACAAGATGGGCATCAAGGGGTCGTCCACTGTGCAACTCTATTTCCAGGACTGTAAGGTGCCGGTGGGCAATGTGCTGGGAGAGATCGGAAAGGGTCATGTCATTGCCTTCAACATCCTGAACATCGGTCGATTGAAATTGTGTGCGGCTACGCTGGGTGGTGCGAAGGCGACAATGGATGTAAACATCAATTATGCCAATACGCGTGAGCAGTTCAAGCGCACGATTGCGTCGTTTGGTGCCATCCAGCAGAAGCTGGCGGAGACGGCGATCCGTATCTGGGTGAGTGAGTCTGCGCTCTACCGCAGTGCGATGTGGGTGGAGGAGAAGGAGCGCTCACTGCTGGCGGAGGGCAAGCCATTCAACGAGGCCCTGCTGGGTGCTGCGGAGGAGTATGCCGTGGAGTGCGCCATCCTAAAGGTATATGGCAGCGAGATGCTTGACTATGTGGTGGATGAGGGCGTACAGATACACGGTGGTAATGGTTTCAGTGCTGAATATGCCATCTCAAGGGCCTACCGCGATAGTCGTATCAATAGGATCTATGAGGGTACGAACGAGATCAACCGGCTGCTGACGGTGGATATGATCCTGAAGCGTGCGATGAAGGGCCGACTGGATCTGATGGGTCCGGCGATGGCCGTGCAGAAGGAGCTGATGAGCATTCCAGACTTCGGTTCCGGCGACGACGAGCCTTTTGCAACAGAGCGCAAGCTGGTGACGAACATGAAGAAGGCCTTGCTGATGGTGGCCGGCGGAGCCGTGCAGAAGCTGATGATGCAGCTTGAGCATGAGCAGGAGATCCTGATGAACATCGCCGACATGGGCATCGAGATCTTCCATGCGGAGAGTGCGTTGCTGCGCGCGATGAAACTGACGGATCGGAACGGGGCTGCCGCTGCCGCACTGGCGACGGACATTGCCCGCGCATATATCTATGATGCGGCAGACCGGGTGAATAAGTCGGGTAAGGATGCCATCAATGCTTTTGCGTCGGGTGATGAGCAGCGGATGATGCTGCTGGGCTTGAAACGGTTTACCAAGGCCGAGCCCTTCAATATCAAGGATGCCCGCAGGCGCATCGCCTCCCGGCTCATTGCGGATGGTCGCTACACCTTATGAGTCTATCCTGCGGGGATTGGGGGATCCGGTCCCCTATTTCCCCATCAATAAATATCAATAAAAAAGCGCCCCGGCAGACCGGGACGCTTTTTTTATGGTTGTACGAGGTATCAGCGGAACAATGTGGATTTGATCAGCGGCATGCGTGCGCGTTGTACTGAAGTCTCCTTCCGGTAATCGAGCCATAGTCCGATGGCGGAGGTGACAGAGAGCATGACGATGCCAAGCTGAAAGAAGCGGGAAAGGTAAACCATGTGGATCTCAAAGAGCACATATCCCATCCATACAAGGAGTGAAACGATCCTGCCCGCCAGGTATGAGGCCATGAGGATGACCTTTCCGAGCCCATTGCCTTCCATCTGGTGATCACGGATGGTTTCGATGAGGATGGGGAGTCCGAACAGCAGGACCAGAACCAGTCCCAGGCCATATATGATCAGGAAGGCGTGGAGTTTTGGTCCTTCATAGATGAGCAGGGCGAGTACGGCTACGACGAAAACGGTGATGCCCGCCACCATATCCTTTTTCGATTCATCCTTGGTAATGAATCCGAACAGGAAGTAGAATGCCAGCGGGGGCTGGATCATGAGGGCGAAAAGCCCCGCCAATTCTGCCTGATCCTCGCTTACGGGCAACAGCAGCTGGTTCTGGATGAGTCCTGTCAGGAACAGAACACCCAATGACATCATCAACGGCTTTGCATACCTCTTTTTTCTGAGTGAAGTAAAAGCCAGGATGAGGATGGGGATGATCAGGATGAAGGTGCTCGTCAGGCTGAGGCCTTCGCTGAGTCCGCGGAAGAGTTGGAATTTCATCGAGTCGGAATTTATTTGATTGTATGCTGTAGGCTCGGCTATCTTTAACGATGGAATGGTTCGGAATATTTTATCATCCGGTTGACCGGCAGATCTGATCATGCGCAACCTCCACGTAACCAATGGCATAGTCCGATGAAAAAAAACGCATGCGCTTTCTTCCCCGCACTTTTCGGGATGTGTTTTCTGTTCCATACTAATGTCTCGGCCAGGCAATCCGTTGATACGGGATACCTCGTCAGAACGGCGGGTGCCTTGCCTTTCCTCGAATATGGTCCGGGTGACGACCGTTTGGGGGGCGCCAAGATGACGTATCTGGATTCACAGGTCTTATTACGGGTGGTGGACAGTCTCGGTGGAGATTATATCGTGCGCTTGTCTGAACGGCATCGGGCATATATATCGAAGACGAGTGTGCGGCAGGTCAACCTGTCCAAACCCCTGCCTGCGGTACCGCTCAGTGGGAGTATCCGCGTACATGGGGATGACAGATACGACTATGTCAGGATCTCGCTGCCCGAGAAGCTTCCGTACCGGAGCATGATGCGTCCTGAGCCCAACCGGCTGGTGGTAGATGTCTTCGGGGTGACGAGCAATACGAACTGGCTGACGCAGTTGCGGTCTGCCCGGGTGATCCGGAATACCTGGTATGAGCAGATCGAGGATGATGTCTTGCGGATCCATATCGATATTCGGGGAGACCAGCACTGGGGGCACCTCCTCTACTATGATTCGACCGGAAACAGGCTCGTGGTGCGGGTACGACGTCCGCCGGCTTCCGCAGACATCCGTAAGCTGCGGATCGCCATTGATGCGGGTCATGGTGGTACCAATACGGGTGCGGCCGGGACGGTTTCGGGTGGGCTGGAGAAGGATTATACGTTGCTGATGGCGAAGGAGTTGGAGAAGTGGCTTCGAAAGAAAGGGAACCGGAACATCTTCATGACCAGAACAACGGATACCACGCTGGACATGCCGGCGAGGATCCTGGCGCTGCGGGCCGTCGATCCGGATCTGATGGTCAGCATCCATCTGAATTCTTCTTCGGTGGACACGATCCGGGGTACGAGCACCTTTTATCGACACATTGGCTTCAGGCCCTTGTCGCAGGCCATCCTCAATCGGATGCTCGAGCTTGGGTTGGAGGAATATGGGAATATCGGGCATTTCAATTTTGCGCTGAGTGGTCCGACGGAATACCCGAATTGTCTCGTCGAAGTGGCTTTTCTGAGCAATGCGAAGGATGAGCGTCGCATCCTGCAGCCCAGGTTTCACCGGGACGTGGCGCGCAAGATCACTGAGGGTATCCAGGACTGGATCCGTTCGGTAAGATGAGCAGCGCTCTTTCAGGTTGTATGACCATCCATCATCTAATCGCCGGGCTTACCCGGAAATTGGGTTAACTTGCCAGACCATTATCACCTTTATCAACGACCAGCCATGTTTGTGCATCATGTTTATTTCTGGCTCAAGCGTCCGTCCAGTTCGGAGGACCTGCAGCAGCTCGTCGACGGCCTCCGCAAGTTGAGCGGGGTTCCTCAGATCCGCTCTTTCCACATCGGCCGTCCGGCTGACACGAATCGTTCCGTGATCGACTCGAGTTATTCCGTGTCCTGGCTGAACATGTTCGACAGCGCGGAGGATGAGGCGATCTATCAGGAGCATCCCATGCATCTGGAATTCATCGCCACCTGTTCGCATCTGTGGGAACGCGTGGTCGTTTATGATTCCGAGCAGGTCGACTGATCTCCGTTCTCTTCATTTATATTCATTTTAAGATGTCAAGGAAAACGGGGCAGGCCGCACTGGGTTTCATCCTGGTCACGGTCCTGATCGATGTAATTGGCCTGGGGATCATCATTCCGGTGCTGCCGGCCCTGATCCGCGAGCTGATCGGCGGGGATCTGTCGCAGGCTTCTGCGGTGGGTGGCTGGCTGATGTTTTCCTATGCTGTTATGCAGTTCCTGTGTGCGCCGGTGCTGGGCAACCTGAGCGACCGGTTTGGCCGCCGGCCGGTCTTGCTGATGTCGCTTTTCGGCTTCGGGCTGGACTACATCCTGCTGGCGGTGGCGCCCACGATCGGGTGGTTGTTTGTGGGCAGGATCCTGGCGGGCATCACGGGGGCGAGTATCACAACGGCTTCGGCGTATATCGCTGACATCAGTACGCCCGACAAGCGTGCACAGCACTTCGGCTTGATGGGTGCGATGTTCGGTCTGGGATTCATCATTGGTCCGATGCTGGGCGGGATACTTGGTCAGTGGGGATCCAGGATGCCGTTCATGGTGTCGGCGGGCCTGGCTTTTCTGAACTGGTTGTATGGTTATTTCGTGCTTCCGGAGTCGCTGCCGGCTGACCGACGCCGGGCGTTCGACTGGAAGCGTGCGCACCCGTTTGGTTCACTGAAGCACTTACGCAAGTACCCGGCGATCTCGAGCCTGGTAATGTCGCTGACCATGGTGTACATTGCCATTCATGCGGTGCAGACGACCTGGAGTTATTACAACATCGGAAAGTTCGGATGGGATGAGCAGATGGTTGGTTATTCCCTGGCATTTGTGGGGCTTTTGGTGGCGATCGTTCAGGGCGGACTCATCAGGGTCATTCTGCCCAGGTTCGGAGCGAAGCGGAGCCTGCTTGCCGGCCTGATGATGCATGCGACGGGCCTATTGCTTTTTGCGTTTGCAACGGATGGCTGGATGATGTTTGTTTTTTCTCTTGTCTATTGTTTCGGCGGTATTGCCGGACCCGCGCTGCAGAGCATCATATCAGGTCAGGTTCCCGCCAACGAACAGGGAGAGCTTCAGGGATCCCTGACGAGTTTGATGAGCCTGACCTCCATCATCGGCCCACTGCTGATGACCAGCCTGTATGCCCGATTCACCAGTCCGGAAGCTTCTTTTCACTTTCCCGGCGCCCCCTTTGCCATGGGATCGCTGCTGTTCCTGACCGGCGCCGTGCTGAGTTTGCGTAGCTTTCGGAAGCCTTCCCCGCCTCCTCAGACAATCATGTAACAGTATTTTAACGAATTAATTGACAATTGCGATTTTTAAGGTATATCTTTGTGCTGTCAATTTGAGTTAAGTACGGTCAATTGCAAGTGAACGATTTTTCCTGCTAAGTTTAGCCTGCTAAATTGTTAGTCTACAGTCCGCCTGTGTTTGTCTCAAGCGTTTAAACCATTTTTTTGCATTTCAAATGAACATTTACGTTTCGAACCTCAGCTTCAATGTGCAAGATGAGGACCTCCGCGAATTTTTCGCAGAGTATGGCGAAGTTTCTTCCGCCAAGGTTATCATGGACAAATTCACGAACCGCAGCCGTGGCTTCGGTTTCGTTGAAATGCCCGACAACGCAGCCGCCCAGAAGGCCATCCAGGAACTCGACGGTGCAACCGTTGAGGGACGTGCCATCAAGGTGAGCGAAGCCAAGCCGCGCGAAGAGCGCAGCAACACTGGCGGCGGTGGCGGCAACAGGCGCCCCTACGGTGGTGGCGGCGGTGGCAACCGCTGGTAATCCCTGCCGATCCCAACAGATCAAAAGCCGGATGTCGGTTGACAAGCTGGAGAATGAACGCGCGGTTCAAAGCCGCGGGGAAATTCTTAAGATTGTTCCGATCTCCGGTTTTTTCGTGCCTTTATCCCAAGGATTGCGGCTTCCAAATGCGCTACCCGGGGGCTCGGTCGCGGATTTGGACCTATCTTTATCACTACGAAAATCATGCGCATGTCAGCAGTAGAGGAATTCAATGAATACCGCCAACGGATGAATGACGTCATCCTGGGAAAGAATAACCTGGTATTGAAGCGTTTGTGGAATTTGGATACGAACACCTACGAAGCGGGCGCTTTGGACAAAACAACGAAAGAGATGCTTGGACTGGTGGCAAGCATGGTCCTCCGCTGCGACGATTGTATCAGGTATCATCTCGGCAAGTGTCATGAGCTGGGTGTGACCACAGAACAGGTATATGAGATCTTTGCGGTCGCTAATATTGTGGGGGGAACCATCGTGATCCCGCATACGCGCCGTGCGGCCGAATATTGGGAGGAGCTTATGCAGGGTTGACGTCTTGTTCAGGGTATCGGCAACCGTTGAGCGGCCATTCTGTATCGATTGTCAAAAACCATAGAATAAGTTCGTGGAGAAACGACCTGCTTTCTTTACATTTGATGCATTGAACCCTTGAACATATGTCTGAACAGACCACGTTGGCAGCGCCACTGACCTCCAAGGATTTTCAAACGGATCAGGAAGTACGCTGGTGCCCCGGATGCGGGGACTATTCCATTCTCGCACAGGTGCAGAAGATCATGCCGACCCTCGGCATTCCCCGCGAGAACATCGTCATTGTTTCCGGTATCGGTTGTTCCAGCCGTTTTCCGTATTACATGGAAACTTATGGGATGCACTCGATCCATGGCCGGGCAACGGCCATCGCGAGCGGCCTGAAGGCCAGTCGTCCGGATCTGAGCGTGTGGATAGTGACGGGCGACGGCGATAGCCTGAGCATTGGCGGCAATCACACCATCCATCTGTTGCGTCGAAATTTCGATGTCAACGTGATGATGTTCAATAATCAGATCTAT